>JASBRM010000339.1 GCA_030149405.1 Neptuniibacter sp.
CTCGAATAAAGGCTCATTTTCGCTCTCATTATTTTTATAAACTGCAGCAATTCCAATTTGCTTTTTTTCGGTCCCTCTGGGATATCATAGTTTAATTTAAGGCATCGGTTATAAAATAAGACTATGAATTATCGGAAAAACTACCACAGCTGAGTACTAATGCAAGCCCAAAGCTCTACCACTTCAACCATGCAGCACGGTTATTGAGTTCTTTTCTGAGACGTTTCCAATCTGCACAATATTGTTCAACTAGCAACCAGAACGCTTTGCTGTGATTCATATGCTGCAAATGAGCTATTTCATGTATTACCACATAATCGATAAGCTCATCATCAGCAAAGATAAGCTTCCAGTTTAAAGCGATTTGCCCTGTACCTGAGCAGCAGCCCCATCGACGCTTATAACCTTTTATTTTTTTAGAGCTACTATAGAGCCCCATCCGCTTCTGCCAATAGTCCAGCCGCTGTGTCAAATACTCCCCAGCCCTTTGCTTATACCAGGCTTCCAGTTTTTGCTTAACTTGTTCTACTTTTGGTTTACTAGACTTACCGGAAAGTGAAACCGAAATAATTTCATCATTAAGCATTACTGAAGTGTTACCAACAGTATGCCAGCTCAATTGGTAACTTTTTCCAAGTAACGGAATGAATGAACCCTGTTCAATCTGGATCTTAAATAATTGCGATGCTTTATAAACTTCATTCCATTTTTTGTTGATCCACTCGCTCCGTTCAGATACCCATTGCTCAACCCATTTATCCGTCACCCAATGCGGAATTCTCACCTCGATTTTTTCAGCATGCACTCTGATTTGAGCCGTTTTTCTACGCTTGCTGCGTACAACCTGATAGGGAAGATTGTTATGATCCATAAAGCTCTGAAACCTGGGGCTTGGGTACTTTCCACCATTCTACCTGTTCCATTCAGCAAAGAGGCCTCCTAAATGGAAAAGCTGTTGCAGGAAATTAAAAAGTGCAGACTCTGTGAAGAGTATCTTCCATTAGGACCCAGGCCTGTTGTCAGAGCAAACGAAAGGGCAAAGATTCTGATAATCGGTCAGGCGCCCGGCACGCGCGTACATGAAACAGGGATTCCCTGGAATGACCCCAGTGGGCAACGTTTAAGGGAATGGATGCAGTTAGATTCATCTGAATTCTACAATGAACAACTCATTGCCATAATGCCTATGGGTTTCTGCTACCCCGGCAAAGGGAGGTCAGGGGACCTTCCTCCGCGCCCAGAATGTGCAAAGGCATGGCATAAACAAATACTCAGCGCTCTTCCTAATCTGGAATTAGTGCTTTTGATCGGGCAGTATTCACAAAATTTTTATTTGGACGAAGAGTTTAAAAAAGAACATAAAACCCTGACTGAACGAGTAAGGCATTTCACTAAATGCCCCAGCCCTTACTTTCCCTTACCCCACCCATCACCGAGAAATCAGATCTGGTTAAAGAAGAACCCATGGTTTTACGATGAGTGCTTACCGGCACTGCGATCAAAATTGGAAGGTGTCATTAACTAAGGAACCTACGATTAAGTTGTGTAGGCGCTCTGGATTCTGTGATAGTTCACAATCAAGGAAGGACTTTTTGTAATGTCTAGACCTTACAAAAGTACTGACGAAGAGTGTGGATCATCACAGAAGCCCCTAGCACCTCAGGCATAAAGGCAAGCTCTGAAGCCTGCATCTTCTGTGTTGCAGTCCTTGTTAAGGGCTACGGCCATTAACGGCGAACGGCGCCTTGCATCTACACGCTTCAGGGCTTGCAGAGCACTCACAGGACTTGTTCGCAGGTTCTCTAAATATTCAAGTCTATTTGCAACAGCCTTTAATCAACTCTGACAACCGTTGGTGACTCGTATCAGTTGTAAAACCTGCGTAACGAATCTGTTCATATAATGTTCCGATCTCTAATAACTGTGCAGCTAACTCTTCCCTAACGTCACCTACCCTCAAGCAATAGTTTTGTACCGTTTCACCCGGTTGCCTTTGTAAACCCTGTTTTTTCATATGCTCTGACAGTAACAAGATAAGACGATCTGTAGGATTCAGACTCTTAGGAGAGCTGTTTCTGATAATCATCAGAGTAGTTGCTGTAATGATAAGCGCAAAAGGAATCAACAAAAACAAAGCTAGTTTCAGCGGTGACAGATTGCCCAGAATTTCGGCCAAAAAAGCATGTTGCTGATGGTGATAACCGAGAACCCAGCGATGCCAACCATAATTAAGTGCCTCCATACGAAGACGCACTGATGCCAACAGTCCCTTGCTCAAAATTGTTGATGAAAAGAATGGATGATCCGCAAGAAACTGATCTTCTCTTCCTAACGTTTCATCTGAAGGCTGCTCTATTCGCTCTGGTGCCACAAAGGCAGTAGGGTCGACTCTTATCCAACCGGAACCTTCAGTCCAGTATTCTACCCAGGCATGGGCAT
>JASBRM010000353.1 GCA_030149405.1 Neptuniibacter sp.
ACCGCTTTGGATTCCGGAACAGCAAACATATCATTTTGGATCGGTGAGGGTGGGGCTGAAATTTGTGCTCCTACAGCAACATCCTGTTCCAACATGGCCAGTTTAAGCTTGGCCTGATCAATGACATGCCCAGGCACACCAGCAAGCTGGGCAACCTGTAAACCATAACTCTGACTCGCAGCACCTTCTTTAACTTCGTGCAGAAATACGATGTGATCATTATGTTCGACCGCAGTCAGGTGAACATTAAAAACAGTCGGCGCTTGCTCAGGCAGGCTGGTAAGTTCGAAATAATGTGTGGCGAAAAGCGTAAATGCCTTGGTTTCTCTGGCCAGGTTATCAGCGCAAGCCCAGGCCAGCGATAGACCGTCAAAGGTACTGGTGCCTCGTCCAACCTCATCCATTAACACAAGGCTTCGTTCTGTGGCATTGTGCATAATGTTTGCAGTTTCAGTCATTTCGACCATGAAGGTAGAGCGACCACCGGCAAGATCGTCCGATGAACCCATACGGGTGAAGATTCTATCAACAATGCCAATAGTGGCTGTTGATGCCGGAACGTAGCTGCCGATATGAGCCAGAAGAGTAATCAGCGCTATCTGGCGCATATAGGTGGATTTACCGCCCATGTTAGGGCCGGTGATGATAAGCATCTTTCGCTCATCATCAAGTTCGAGATCATTTGCTACAAATGGCTCATCAAGAACGCTTTCAACAACGGGGTGACGACCACGTTGAATATTAATCTGTGGTTCTTCTGTCAGAGTCGGTGGCACATAATCCAGAGTAGAGGCTCTTTCAGATAGGTTGGTTAAAACATCCAGTTCAGCCGTCGCTGCAGCAGAATCTTGTAGATCTGCAAGATCTTCAGCAACGATTTCAAGTAATTCCTCATAAAGAGCTTTTTCGCGCGCCAGAGCGCGGCTTTTTGCGGAGAGCGCCTTGTCCTCGAACTCTTTCAGTTCTGGAGTGATATAACGCTCCGCGTTTTTAAGTGTTTGGCGGCGGATATATTCAGCAGGAAGTTCGGTATTTTGGGCTTTACCAATCTCTATATAATAACCGTGAACACGGTTGTAGCCGACTTTAAGTGTAGGAATGCCGGTGCGTTCTTTCTCGCGGGTTTCAAGATCAATAAGGTATGCGCCAGCATTCTCGCTCAGGCCACGTAACTCATCTAGCTCTGAATCATAGCCAGAAGCAATCACACCCCCATCACGTATCACCACGGGTGGATTTTCAATGATCGCAGCTCCAAGCAGGCCAGCGAGTTTTGGGAAATGTGAGATTTGTTCTGCCAACTCCTGTATCAGAGGTGCGGCATTCCCCTGTAATAAAGTCTGCAATTCAGGAAGAACTTGTAAAGCGTTTTTCAGTCTTTCCAGATCACGAGGGCGTGCAGACCTTAGAGCAATTCGGGCAAGTATGCGTTCACTATCGCCAATGCCTTTTAGTATTTGCTGGATCTCTTCGAATCGGTAACCGTCCTGCAGCCAGTTTATGGATGCTTGCCTTGCCAGAAGAGCGGCTCGGTCCTGCAATGGGCGATGCAGCCAACGACGTAATAAGCGACTACCCATTGGAGTGCGGCATTGATCAATAACCTGAGCAAGGGTGTTGTCAAAACCACCCGAGAGGTTTTGGTCAATTTCAAGGTTCTTTCGTGTGGCTGTGTCCAGGGCAACGCAGTCGTTATGTTGTTCTACCTGAATACGCCGGATATGTGGCAGAGCCGTGCGTTGAGTATCTTTGGCATACTGCAATAAACAACCAGCAGCCGTGATCGCTACTTGAAGGTGGTCACAGCCAAACCCTCCCAGGTCTTTAACCTTGAACTGTTGGCAGAGAAGATTGTTTGCAGTATCTGCTTCAAAGTGCCAGGGTGCCTGAGGACGTAAGCCTTTACGTTGGATAAGAATTTCAGCTAGCTGGCTGTCTTCATTAAACAGCGTTTCGGACGGACGCAACCGTTCAAGTTCACTGATAAGCGCTTCCTGTGTATCGACTTCCATCAGACTGAAGCGGCCAGAAGCAATATCAACAATAGCGAAACCAAATTTGTGATCAATCTGGTTCAGAGCAACCAGAAGGTTGTCCCGGTTTTCATCCAGCAATGCTTCGTCGCTCACCGTGCCTGGAGTAATAATTCGAGCCACAGCGCGTTCAACCGGACCCTTGCTGGTGGCTGGATCGCCAATCTGCTCACAGATAACTACGGATTCGCCGGCGCGGACGATCTTACCTACATAACTCTCGGCAGCATGGTAAGGAATGCCTGCCATTGGGATGGGTTCGCCTGCGGATTTACCTCTTGCTGTGAGTGAAATGTCGAGCAACTCTGCAGCTTTTTTAGCGTCATCGAAAAACAGCTCGTAGAAATCACCCATGCGGTAAAACACCAGTTGATCAGGGTGTTGCGCTTTGATGCGTAGGTATTGCTGCATCATTGGAGTGTGGCCGGAAGCTGCTTTTTTAGTCATAGTCAAAGATTGAACCAGTTGTACAAAACTGCTGTTATGCAGAGGTAAGTTCAGGCATTGTACGGGAATTGGAATCTATTACATAGGTGGTTAAAACATGCAGGACCTGGTAACAAAAATTGCTGCTAAATTGCTGGAAAAAAAGAGGGTATTGGCAACGGCAGAGTCCTGTACAGGAGGCTGGATTGCGCAGCAGTTAACTGATGTTGCTGGAAGTTCCGAATGGTTCGATAGTGGCTGTGTAACCTACAGCAATAAATCCAAACAGCGATTACTGGGCGTTAGCACTGAAAGTCTAGAGTCCTGCGGTGCTGTCTCAGAGGAAGTAGTCACTGAAATGGCGGAGGGGGTGCTCTCTAGTGCTGAGGTATCGATCAGTGTTGCAACCAGTGGTGTTGCTGGCCCTGGAGGAGGCAGTGTTGAAAAGCCTGTAGGTACAGTATGGTTTGCATGGGCAGAACAAGGGAAAGCTACCAGAACAGAAAAAAAACAATTTTCTGGGGATCGTGAATCCGTTCGAAAACAAGCAGTTAAATATGCCCTGGAAGGAATTTTGAAGAACTTGTCTGATTGATACTTGCAATCCATTAAACTTGTGAAATAATACTGTCCATACATACAGTATTTCCAACGCAACGTAATTTGAGAGCACAGGGTTGATAATGGACGCTAATCGCAAAAAAGCGCTGGATGCAGCGTTAGGTCAGATTGAAAGACAGTTTGGTAAAGGTGCAGTTATGCGCATGGGGGATCAGCCGCGTGAAGCTATTCCTTCTGTATCAACTGGTTCTCTGGGCTTGGATATCGCGCTGGGCATAGGCGGTCTGCCATATGGGCGTATTGTAGAGATCTATGGTCCTGAATCTTCCGGTAAAACGACCCTGACATTGCAAGTGGTTGCTGAAGCGCAGAAGCAGGGTAAGACTTGTGCCTTTGTTGATGCTGAGCATGCACTTGATCCTATTTACGCTGAAAAACTGGGTGTAGATGTGGATAACCTACTGGTATCCCAGCCTGACACAGGTGAGCAGGCACTTGAAATTACAGACATGCTGGTGCGTTCAAATGCGGTTGACGTAATTATCGTTGACTCAGTGGCTGCGCTGACACCTAAGGCTGAGATCGAGGGCGACATGGGTGATGCCCACGTAGGCCTCCAGGCACGTTTAATGTCTCAGGCGCTGCGCAAGCTGACGGGTAATGTAAAAAGTTCTAACTGTCTGTTGGTATTCATCAACCAGATTCGTATGAAGATCGGGGTCATGTTTGGTAACCCAGAAACCACGACAGGTGGTAATGCCCTTAAGTTCTATTCATCTGTACGTTTAGATATTCGTCGTACCGGGGCGATTAAACAGGGCGATGAAGTAGTTGGTAACGAAACACGCGTTAAGGTTGTTAAGAACAAGGTATCGCCTCCGTTCAAACAAGCAGAGTTCCAGATTATGTACGGTCAGGGTATCTACCATATGGGCGAAGTAATCGATCTGGGTGTAAAAGAGGGATTGGTTGATAAATCGGGAGCATGGTACGCCTATAACGGCGATAAAATTGGCCAGGGTAAAGCCAACGCGGCTAAATTCCTGGAAGAAAACCCTGAAATTGCGAATGCCATCGAAACTGAGATCCGCAATAGGTTGCTAGCTTCAACAGTACCGCAGGAAGCTGAAGAGGATGAAGCCTCAGAAAACCTGGATCTGATTTAAGGCGTTACAATAGATTAATCCAAAACCTCTGGCAGTTTGTCGGAGGTTTTTTTATCTGGTGAAAGCGATGGCTGAACCGCTAACGGAAAAAGAGCTTTGGAGTAAAGCTATCCAGTATCTCGCGCGTCGAGAGTACACAAGGAAAGAGCTTGTGGATAAGCTGGGTAAGCTATCTCCAGAAAATGTTGAGGCTGTGCTCAATTCTTTAGAGAGTGATGGCTATCAATCGGACCGAAGGTTTACGGAAAGTTTTGTTCGTATGCGAGCCGCGCAAGGGCATGGTCTCAACAGAATACGGTTTGATCTCCAGAAAAAAGGTGTAGGTTCAAATCTGCTGAATGAAATACTGGAAGAGCTTTGTGTCGATTGGTATGAGCAGGCTGCGGAGGTCTATTCAAGAAAGTATGCCTTAGAACTGAATGATTCTGACTACAAAGAAAAGTCGAAAAGAATACGATTTATGAGTCAGCGTGGTTATTCAATGGATGAAATCATGCATGCTATCTCTCAGCATCACAGCGAAATTGACTAGTCTCTATACCTGATTTTCCCCTCCACCAGGTTACTTTATTAACCGTTCAAAAATATTCGAACAATTTTCGAACACGATATATACTATTGCGCCCTTATTTGTGGTGATTATGTGCCGTTAGTGAGCAAGGGTTTTAATAACGGCTTTACCTATGGATGCGTATACGGTTTTCCAAATGAAATACATGACAAGTGCTGAGATTCGCCAGGCGTTTTTAGATTTTTTTAAACAGCAGGGCCATGAGGTTGTAGATAGTAGTTCACTGATTCCAGCGAATGATCCGACTTTGATGTTTACAAATGCTGGTATGGTGCAGTTCAAGGATGTTTTCCTGGGCAGTGACAAACGTAACTACACCAGAGCTACCAGCTCGCAGCGTTGTGTACGTGCGGGTGGTAAACATAATGACCTGGAAAACGTTGGTTATACCGCGCGTCATCACACATTCTTTGAAATGCTGGGCAACTTCAGTTTCGGCGACTATTTCAAACAGGATGCGATTAAGTTTGCTTGGAACTTCCTGACCGAAGAGTTGGGCCTGCCAAAAGAGAAACTTTGGGTAACGGTTCATCATTCTGATGATGAAGCAGAACGTATCTGGAAAGAAGAAGTCGGTGTCGATCCGGAACGTTTCTCCAAGCTTGATGAAGATAATTTCTGGTCAATGGGTGATACAGGTCCCTGTGGACCATGTACTGAGATCTTTTTTGATCATGGTGCAGATGTCTGGGGCGGCCCTCCAGGCAGCCCGGAAGAAGACGGTGATCGTTACATTGAAATCTGGAATGTTGTATTTATGCAGTACAACCGCAGTGCCGATGGCGAAATGACACCTCTGCCAAAACCTTCTGTTGATACCGGAATGGGACTTGAGCGTATTGCTGCGGTTATGCAAAACGTTCATTCCAACTACGAAATAGATATGTTCCAGAACCTACTGAAAGCGACAGCTTCTGCAGTGGGCACAACGGATCTGGATAATAAATCCCTGCGCGTAATTGCGGACCATATTCGTTCCTGTTCATTCCTGATTGTTGATGGTGTTTTACCATCCAATGAAGGTGCAGGATATGTGTTGCGTCGTATTATTCGCCGTGCTGTTCGTCACGGTAATAAGCTGGGCGCTAAAGGTGCTTTCTTTAATGAATTGGTTGCAGCCCTTGTAAAAGAGATGGGTGAAGCATATCCGGAACTGACTGAGAAGCAGTCTCAGGTGGAACGCGTTCTTTTGAAAGAGGAAGAACAATTTGCGAAGACGCTTGATCATGGTATGCGTCTGCTGCAGGAAGCTATTGATAGTTTGGACGGCACCATTATCCCTGGTGAAACTGTATTCAAGCTTTACGATACGTACGGTTTCCCGCATGACCTGACGGCAGATGTCGCTCGAGAGCACGAGCTTACGATCGACGAAGAAGGGTTTGAGCGTGAAATGGAAGCTCAGCGTGAGCGTGCACGTGCAGCGGGTAAATTCTCGATCGATTATAACGATGCAATTAAATTAGATGGTGAAACCAGCTTCACGGGTTACGAGCACCTTTCAGGTGAAGCATCTTCAGTTGTTGCTCTGTTTAAGGATGGCGAGTCGGTTGATGCGCTGCAGGAAGGTGAATCAGGACTGGTTGTTCTGGACGAAACCCCGTTTTATGCAGAGTCAGGTGGTCAGGTAGGTGATACCGGTGCTCTGTCAGCGGGTGCGACAAGCTTTGCTGTAAATAACTGCACCAAAGAAGGTAAAAACAACCTCCATCATGGCGTTATAACTTCAGGAATACTGAAGGTGGGGGATAAAGTTGCGGCACAAGTCGATGCTGAGCGTCGTCAGGCGATTGCTCTGAACCATTCTGCAACTCACTTGTTACATGAAGCACTTCGTGTGGTACTGGGTGAGCATGTACAGCAGAAAGGTTCTTTGAATGATGAAGAGCGTCTGCGTTTTGACTTCTCTCACTTCGAAGCGATGACCACTGAACAGGTAGCCGAAGTTGAACAATTGGTAAACGATCAGATTCGCCTGAATACTGCAGTTGTTACAGAAATTATGGAAATTGAAGCAGCAAAAGCAAAAGGTGCCGCTGCTCTGTTTGGTGAAAAGTACGACGACGAAGTACGTGTGCTTTCCATGGGTGGAGATTTCTCTATAGAGCTCTGTGGCGGTACTCACGCTAAGCGTACGGGTGATATTGGCTTGCTGAAAATTACATCCGAAGGTGGTGTGGCTGCAGGTGTACGCCGTGTCGAAGCTGTGACAGGTGCTGGAGCGCTGGATTATTTTGCTGAGCAGAAAAACCAGTTTGAGCAGAAACTGCAAGATCAACAGGCGAAAACACGCTTGCTTGAAAAAGAACTCGAGCAAATGAAAGCGAAACTTGCCGCTGCAAAAGGTGCAGATCTGGCCAGTAATGCAGTCGAAATTAACGGCGTAAAAGTTTTGGTAGCTCAGCTTGAAGGCGTTGAGCCAAAAGCCTTGCGCGATACAATCGACCAGCTGAAAAATAAACTTGGCAATGGTGTTGTTGTTCTAGCGACGGTCTCTGATGGCAAGATTGCTCTGGCAGCGGGTGTGACTAAAGACTTGACTGCAAAAGTGCGTGCAGGCGATCTCATTAAAGAATTGACTGCTAAACTGGGTGGTAAAGGTGGCGGTCGTCCTGATTTTGCTCAGGGTGGTGGTTCTGATCTTGCGGCACTTCCTGCTGCGCTGGAATCAGTATCCGCTCTTGTTGAAGCAGCGGTATAAGCGCAAGAGGGAAAGCTATGGCGCTTTATGTTCAAAAATATGGTGGTACTTCAGTTGGTAGCGTAGACCGTATTGAAGCCGTTGCTGATAAGGTACTTGGTTTTAAGCGTCAGGGACATGATGTCGTAGTCGTTGTTTCGGCAATGAGCGGTGAAACCAACAGGCTTATCGGTCTTGCAAAAGAGATTCAGACCAAGCCGAATCCACGTGAGATGGATGTATTGGTTTCAACCGGTGAGCAGGTCACTATTGCCCTGTTGTGTATGGCGCTTGAAGCAAGGGGTGTATCTGCGCGGTCTTATACGGGCGGGCAGGTTAAGATCCTTACCGACAACTCCCATACTAAGGCTCGCATTCAGGATATTGAAGTCTCTTCAATGCAGGGTGAGCTGGAAGCGGGCAAGGTTATTGTTGTCGCTGGATTTCAGGGTGTAGATGCCGAGGGCAATATAACGACCCTTGGGCGTGGCGGTTCTGATACGACCGGTGTGGCATTAGCTGCAGCGCTGAAAGCCGACGAATGTCAGATCTACACTGATGTTGATGGCGTATACACTACAGACCCTCGTGTTGTAGAGGGTGCTAGAAGGCTTGAACAAATTACTTTTGAGGAAATGCTGGAAATGGCCAGCTTGGGCTCAAAAGTTTTACAGATTCGTGCTGTTGAGTTTGCCGGGAAGTACAAAGTACCTTTACGTGTGCTTTCAAGTTTTGAAGAAGGGTCCGGTACTCTGATTACAATTGAGGATGATTCAACCGTGGAAAAACCAGTTATTTCTGGCATTGCGTTTAATCGTGATGAAGCAAAGCTGACTGTAATGGGAGTTCCAGACGTACCTGGTGTGGCTTCCAAAATTCTGGGCCCTGTAAGTAAGGCAAATATCGAAGTGGATGTTATCGTGCAGAATGTAGCTGCTGATAACACTACGGACTTTACCTTCACGGTACATCGTAATGATTTTGATGCAGCTCAAGTTGTTCTGGAAAAGGTTGCCAGTGAGCTGGGTGCGCGTGAAGTTGTTGGCGATAATAAAATTGCGAAAGTTTCAATTGTCGGAGTTGGTATGCGATCCCATGCAGGTGTGGCCAGCAAGATGTTTGATGCTTTGGCAGATGAGAATATAAATATACAGATGATCTCAACTTCAGAGATAAAAGTATCTGTAGTGATAGCTGAAAAGTATTTGGAGTTGGCAGTTCGTGCTTTGCACTCTGCTTTTGAAATGGATGTTGACGGTTCTGTAAGCGAATAATTGCGCATGCAGAAAAAAGCGGTCTATATTTAGATTAGCTTTTGTTTATATAAAGGCAGCGTTCTGGCAGGGAATTGGATTGATGCCAGTCTGTAGTGCTTGTCTATGTATACAAGCTTGCCTGGGATGTTTTAGGAGATCTACATCATGTTAATTCTTACTCGCCGTGTCGGTGAAACCTTAATGGTTGGTGACGATGTAAC
>JASBRM010000271.1 GCA_030149405.1 Neptuniibacter sp.
GTAAAACTGGCAATATCTCCGATAGTGCCATAATCATCATGGTCAAAAGAAATACTTCCCCCTGAGAACGCCAGTATATTTGCACTAGAACATTCCTGCGCTCCTGTAAAAGGACTGGTCCATGTGCCTAATGTCAGATCACTGCTGTCTGGATACGAGAAATATGATGAGGGTATAAATGCACTGGTACCGGACGTATTACCCGAATAATAACGTAAGGCTTCAAGGAACATCTCACCTACGGGGTTACCCCAGTTTCTGCAATTCCCATTGGTCCATACTGAAAAATCATCATTATAATTACAGTTGCCATCATTAGCGTAACCCGTAGTTCCCTGCTCATAATTCACGATAGTAAAGGCATTGATGCTTGAGATGATGCCTGTTCCTGAAATAACACCGGTATCTGAGTCAATCTCCCCACCGACATTACCAATGGATTTACGTAGGACCCCGCCCGAATTATTTTTGTTATAGGTCCCGGTAATAAGGCCAAATAACATACTGCCGTCTTCACCGTATTCTTGTAGCAGGCCGGTTGGCTTATATGTTGCTACTGCAGAGGCATCTTCATAGGTACTGCACTTATCATCGAGGCCTGGAGTCGCTGAACTATCACAAACTTTCACTCTCACATTCATATCAGAGTGCAAACGTGTAGTTTCGAGCGGGAATCGCTGAGGTTGCCCGGACTCTCGCTTATCATGATAATCATACCACTCACATTGATAACCAGGCTGCACATCCCAAAGGTGCACATCGCCAGACGCCACTCGGAGTATTGGTGCATCTGTAGAATCATGCGACAAGGTCGTTCCAGGAGATGAAATAAAGGTCGCGTTACAGAAGGAAATTGTCGTGTTACTTCCGGCAACACTGTCTGGAACCAGCTCCTTAAGGTCTGAGTTGGAACCTCTCACCAAAACTTTTGCCCAGGCATGAGAATCCGTAGGTACAAAGGTTCTCTCTAACTCTGTAACCGAGGTGGTATCAATAGAACGCTTGCCGCCATAAAGAACGGTTCTGATCACATCCAATCTGGACATGGTTGCCCAGTTCAGCATATTACCGCTCCAGTCACCTGTGCCCGAACAATGGTAGTTTGCGTCAGCCGTTGCGGTTGGCTCGAATCGGTTGCTTTGGTAGGTGTAACAGAAACCTGAATCAAAGTAGCCCACGTACTCAAAGTCATCTTTGTATGTAGTATCTACCAGGCCGTCACCATCCAGATCAGAATAATCATCATACGCTTTGGTAAATAGTTGATGATCATTCGACATATTGATCATCACCATAGGAGCACTGGTTGAGGATATATTGGCTGGAACAGACGCGTACTGGCTACTGCTTGCCGCAGAAACCTGCGTACTTACAACTAAAACAGCAGTACCTATAAAGCTCAGTAGTTGTTTGAAACGTAAAATATTTTCCATTGTTCACACTCCTGACTTATATATTCTTAATATAAGTCACTTGTAATATTACTCTGGTGCCATCCAGGGCCCCGTAACCAATAGCTGTAATCCTGTACATCTCGGGATCACCCAACTGGGCAACATAATTCAAGTCAATGACATCTTCAGGTGTTACATAATTCAAAAACTGAATGATGTATTTTGGATTATCTCCGCTTCCATCACCTCGAGGGTCATAACCGGTATAGCTAAAATGCTTACCCGAAACATCAAAAACCTGGCTCTCAATCGTTGATAACGGGCGCGTTAAAGATGAAGTGGATGTGCATAACCCGTTGGTACAGGCATCCGTAACTGATGTTGAAAGCCCTGAGTTGTTGAGGATGTAATCTTCAGCATCAAGCAGGGCTGCTTCTGCCGCTTGCAATGCTATATGCCGGTCTTTGTTGTTAATGGACATCTGCTGTTCCAGCTTAGATGTTGTCATCGCATTAACGCCAAGAATGGTGATGATGAGCAACATAATCAGGCTGACAATAAGAACCGCACCGCGTTGCTTGTGCATAGAAGGAATCTGTTTTTTCATCTCAGTTCCCCCTGTTTCTCAGTTTGATAGTCGACATAAATTCACGCCTTAACAGCAGATCACTGGAAGCAACTGAAGCGCCATCAAACCAGTACGTTTCACTTTCATTAGCTGCTTCAATCAACGACCTTGCAAGAACGGACACTCTTACAGAAACCACATCAGACCAGGCATAACTGGCATTATTCTCGAGTTGGTTGCCTGTCTGGTAGATTTCCGCATTACCATCACCATCCGTATCAACACCGTACCTAAGCTGCATATTTTCAATGCCTTCTACTAACTCTTCTGCTGCTGCAGATTGCTCGAAAGGGTCATACTGGTAGAGCGAAGGTATACCATTAGCATTATCACTGATGTAAAACACTTTGGATGTCAGGCCTAAAAGCTCAGCATCCTGTTGGTAGGGTTTTGATAGTTTGTTGGTTGAATTCATATTATTGGCATGAGCTATTGTCTCTTTACTCGGGCCGTTAGAAACATTCGTAGCACGAAAGACATCCGTTGCTTCACAATCCGAAATGACTACGATATCCCCAGCACTCAGATCACAATCATTAGGAGCAAATATCTGTATATTGGCATTCACCGAATTTAAGTTACCCACCAGATAGGTATCACAGGCTGTGGCATATTGAATATATATGGCATCGGTATTGGCATTTACAGATGAGGAAATGTAAGACGGCAGTGCGGGGTTCCAGGTAGTTCCGCTCACATGATCGTATCCCTCCAGAACTGAGTCCGTATCAAACTCAATTGCACCGTTTGTGCCTGGGTCTGCAATAACATTAGGGGTGACAGAACTAATTAAAGCACAGCCCCCATAACCCACATTACGGATATCCTGGGCTAAAAGCTCCATCGCAAACCGAGCATTTTCCTGAACCCGGCTTAATTCCTCTTCATTTACATAAGAAGATTTAGAAGACACTAAATAAACTGTAATCGCTAACACTAAGAAAAGTCCCAACAGCATACCGATCATTAGCTCGATCAGGCTGAAACCCTTTTGTTTATTTGGCATGTATCCCTTCATCATAGTGGCGCCTGTAGCTGATAGGTTACTGTGTCAGATTCATCACGGTCATCATCATAGCGGATGCTCACTGTTGCAACACCACCACTGACTGAAACAGCGCCTTCCCCGCCGGGAAGAACACGTAAAATATGATCTTCCCATTGGTCAAGATCAAAGTCTGCCATCTCTGCACTGGTGCATTCTACAGACTCGCAATTTTTAGAAGCGGAGACGTTGGATCCAAACGCCAGATCGTAATCCCCCGAATCAGCTCCGTCACCATTTGCCCTAATACGATCCGTTATGTCATATAACAAATAAGTTGAATGAGAGTGCATCTGTCCCTGATGTGCATGTTTCATTGCAGTGACTTGTAAAAGAGCCATCCCTATCAGACCGACAGCCACTACAACAAGAGCAATCAGAACTTCCAATAGCGCAACACCGTTTTGATTATGCTTCATGGGCAGCTCACTCCACTTTTTTGCACACTCACTCTACCTGTTGCTGAGACAGCAACATTTCGGGCATAAGCAGTATCGTTGGTGGAATCACAGATTTTCAAATCCCCACTGCCCGATGAAGCAAAGCCCCGGCCATCAAAAGACACTGAGTTACTTCCTGAGATAGAAAAACCATCCGTTAGGGGTTCGTGGACACTGATCACTCTATCGGTATTCTGAAAGGAGCCAACTGTAGTTCCCTCTTCAACAAACACCGCCCAGCCACTCTCCCAACTACCGCTACATGAAGGTACAGCTGCACTGGAAACAGCTCCACCGCACACGGTTACGCTTCTACGCTCTTTGAGAGAATAAGTTCTTGCTTCTTGAAGGCTTGCAGTCAATGCAGATACCTGGGCATCAGCTTTTGCGTTATTAATAAACGTGATAAAGCTAGGCGCTGCTATGAGACCTAGAATCGCAGCGACTGCCAAAGTGACCATTAACTCAATTAAGGTAAAGCCTTTTCCCCTATTACTCATCATTTACATCCAGTAAAAAACAGACCAATACTTCTTTAAGATTAGTCTTTTCAGGGAAAATACGCCATATGTAGATTGGGGGATCTCGTTAAAGTCTAGACTAAATTGCAGTGAAAACAAAAAACCCGAATATTTCTATTCGGGTTTGGTGTTTATGCGTCTGTAACTTCGAGTATCTCGACCTCAAAATCGAGCTTTTTCCCGGCTAAGGGATGGTTGAAGTCGACTGAAACCATTTTGTCGTCAAATTCAGCAATTACGCCGGGCAATTCACCATTGCCCGGATCAGAAAAAGAAACCACTAACCCCTGTTCAAGCTCCATTCCATCAAAGTTTGAAATGGGTAGATTCTGAATATTGCTTGGATTCGGCATTCCAAATGCGTTTTCTGGAAGTACACGCAGAGTCTGTTTCATGCCCTGCTCTAATCCAAACAAGGCTTGTTCAAAGCCCTCCAGAAGATTGCCATCACCAACAGTGAAGGTCGCAGGATCTTTATCAAAGTTAGAGTCAACGATCTGGCCATCTTCCAGCTTGATAGCAAAGTGCAAAGTAACCGTTTTACCGGGGCCAATTAGTTTACTCATGAATTACTCTCTTCAGATTTCTTTCTTTTACTTTCCAGAAACAACATATCAATGATCAGAATCGCAGCACCTAGGGTGATTGCAGAGTCTGCCAGATTGAATGCCGGGAAAAAGTAGTTTTGATAATGCAACGAAATAAAGTCGATCACATAGCCCTGAAAAATACGGTCGTAAAGGTTGCCGATAGCACCACCTAGAATAAGTGATAACCCCATGCCTAACCACCAATAGTTACGTTGGGTTTTTTGCATCCAGATCACAATAAAGATACTTACACCTATTGCAATCAACACAAAAAACCAGCGTTGCCAGCCACCAGCATCGGATAAGAAGCTGAAAGCAGCACCATAATTAAACAACAGGGTCAGATCAAAAAACGGCAGAACCGGATTCGGATCAGCATATTCCAGAAAAGAAACAGCAAGCTGCTTCGTTAGCAGATCCAGAGCAATAACCGCAAACGCCAGCCAAAGCCAGATAAGACAATTATTACCAACCGCCTTATCTTCTGTTTTTGGGACATTCACTTCAGACATCTCAATCGCCATAGATTATGCAAAGCTACGGCTTTCGCCTTCACCTTTTACGTTTTCTACACAGCGACCGCAAAGCTCTGGATCATCCGAATCCTGACCCACATCTTCGCGGAAGTGCCAGCAACGAGGACATTTATGACCAGAGCTTTTCTCAACCTTCACCTTCAAGCCTTCCAGATCAGTTGTTTCAGCTGCTTCCGCATCCGCCAAAGAAGCCACTGTGGCCTTAGAGGTGATCAGAACAAAGCGTAGCTCATCACCCAACTTCGATAACAGGCCCTGAACCTCATCATTGCAGTACAGGGTGACTTCAGCCTCCAGGCTTCCACCCACATTGCCGGCATTACGCTGCTCTTCCAGCTGTTTGTTAACAGCGGTTTTAACCGCCATAACCTGTTCCCAGTAGGCAGAATCCAGCTCACTACCTTCTGGCAGTTTTGTAAGGCCTTCGTACCAGGTATCCAGATGAACAGATACAGAACGTTCGCCCGCAAGCGTTTTCCAGATCTCATCAGCTGTGAAACTACAAATTGGCGCAATCCAACGAACCAGTGCTTCGACAATATGGTACAGAGCCGTCTGCGCAGAACGACGCGCATGAGAGTCTGTTGCTGCGGTGTACTGGCGATCTTTAATGATATCCAGGTAGAAACCACCCATATCCTGAGAACAGAAATGAGATACTTTCTGGAAAACCTGCAGGAACTCGTACTGGTTGTAATGACCCATCAGCTCATCCTGCAAACGAGCAGCACGATCCACAGCCCAGGCATCAAGCGCAACCATATCTTCAGGCTTAACCATATGCTGAGCTGGATCGAAGCCACTCAGGTTTGCCAGGAAGAAACGCGCTGTATTACGGATACGACGGTAGGCATCCGCTGCACGTTTCAGGATATCGTCAGAACAAGTCATTTCACCGCTGTAGTCGGTAGAGGCTACCCACAGACGCAGAATATCTGCACCGTACTTATTCATCACTTCCTGTGGCGCAACTACGTTACCCACAGACTTAGACATCTTGCGGCCCTGACCATCTACAGTGAAGCCGTGTGTCAGCACCTGCTTGTAAGGCGCACAACCTTTGATTGCGATACCTGTTTTCAGGGAAGACTGGAACCAACCACGATGCTGGTCAGAACCTTCCAGATACATATCGGCTGGGAATTCCAGATTGTCGCGCTGATCAATAACGGAGTAGTGAGTCACACCGGAATCAAACCAAACGTCCAGTGTATCTGTTACTTTCTCATACTGATCTGCTTCAGCACCCAACAATTCGCTAGCATCCAGATCAAACCAAGCATCCATACCCACTTTTTCAACTTCCAAAGCGACCTTCTCGATCAGTTCAGGCGTATTCGGGTGAAGCTGCTGAGTTTCTTTATGGATAAACAGGGCAATCGGCACACCCCAGGTACGCTGACGGGAAACACACCAGTCAGGACTTTGCTCAACCATCGCTTCGATACGGTTCTGGCCCCAACCAGGGAACCATTCCACACCTTTGATCGCTTCCAGGGCGTCTTTTTTCAGGCCCTTCTCCTCCATGCTCACGAACCACTGCGGCGTCGCACGGTAGATCAACGGCGTTTTGGTACGCCAGCAATGCGGGTAGCTGTGCTGGAATTTATGTTCCAGAACCAGTTTGTTGTTTTCCTGCAAAAGGGCAACAACTTTGTCATCCACTTTGTAAACGTGTTCGCCCGCGAATACGCCCGCACCTTCGCCTAGCACACCAGAAGCGTTCACTAGGTTCATTGTGCCGATGCCGTATTTACGACCTACTTCAAAGTCTTCTACACCGTGATCCGGCGCTGTATGTACCGCACCAGTACCTGCATCCAGAGTAACGTGATCACCCAGAATTACCGGTACAGTTCGCTCGTAGAACGGATGTTGCAGCTCAAAGCTTTCTAGTGCCTGACCCTGGCAACGGCCAACGATGCTGTACTCTTCCACGCCGTAGCGTTTCATCGCATCTTCAACCAGACCTTCAGCCAGAAGAATACGCTCAGCACCCAGGCCGAGATCCAGCTGCACCAGCACGTAATCCAGATCACCACCCAGCGATACCGCCTGGTTAGATGGCAACGTCCATGGCGTTGTGGTCCAGATAATGACAGAAGCTTCACCTTCGCCACTAACATCTGCGAATTTAGACAGGAAACCTTCCTGATCTACCGGCGTAAAACGCACATCAATCGCGGTAGAGGTTTTATCCTGATACTCAACTTCCGCTTC
>JASBRM010000378.1 GCA_030149405.1 Neptuniibacter sp.
ACTCAGTATTTTCTGGGTGAGTTTGATGGCTACCAATTCCACAATGAGAATGCCGCAGATAAGGTTCTGCTGGTAGATCAGGGGCGAGATTTTTATGCGGTCCAGAGTTGGTCTGATGTGGTTGATGGCCGACGGTTAGCAATTGCATGGGCAAATAATTGGCTCTATGCCGATCAGCTTCCTGAATCTGGATGGCGAGGCATGATGACCTTACCTCGAGAAATTCGTTTGCAAGCAACACCTGAAGGCCCGCGTTTAGCGCATGAGTTTGCAGCGGAGGTACACAACGTTATTCCATCTCAGGTATTGGATCAAAGCGCCTATACGTTCGAAGCGGGTGACAAGTGGGAGGTCCCACAAGTCGACTCTCAGACCTGCTGTATTCACACCAGTTTTGAGCTGGATTTATCTGATGATGCTGATGTGGAGATCTGTTTGTCAGGGGCACTGGACCCTGTGTTGAGCATTACAAAAAATGAATTGGGCTATCAGGTTGTTCATTTGAGACAGGGTAGTCATGTCAGTGAGCGTTTTGACCGTTATTTCCCCTCGGATTTTTCATTACCGAGTATTAACAAGGACAAACTACGAGTCGAGCTGTTCTATGACCATGGAATTCTGGAAATGTTATTTGATGGTGGCATTTATTCTATCACCAGTGTGCAAGCAGAAGGTGTGTCATTGTCAGAGAACATTAGAAAGCTGGGGTTGGTTGTAAAAAAAGGAAAAATTGCTTTAGATAACAGGGCAATAGCACCTTTTTAAAAATTACAGAACACAGTGTCAGACTATAAAAATAATGTGAGGTAATTTCATGAGTACACAGACACAATCAGACACTCTTTCGTTTAAAGAAAAGGTGGGTTATGGGTTAGGGGATATGGCCTCTAACTTTTATATGGGTTTCTTTGGGCTGTTCCTGCTCTATTACTACACGGATATTTTTGGTCTGGCACCAGCTGCAGTTGCAACAATGATGTTGGTAACCAAGATCGTTGATGCTTTTACAGACCCTGCAATGGGCTTAATTGCTGACCGAACCAATACCCGTTGGGGACGCTATCGTCCCTATCTTATATGGGTTGCTATTCCCTATGGTGTTCTTGGATACGTTCTTTTTTTAGGTCCCGATCTGTCTGACAGTGGAAAGCTGATCTATGCATACATTACATACACAGCAGTAATGTTGGCCTATACAGCAATTAATGTACCTTATTCTGCTTTATTGGCTGTGATATCTCCCTCAGCAGAAGAGAGAACTAAAGCAACAACTTATCGATTTATATTTGCTTCCGGCGGTGCTTTAGCTGTTGCTGCCTTTGCTACTCCTCTTAAAAATTGGTTAGGAGGTGGAGACGACCTTTTAGGTTTTCGCCTGACCATCATCATTTTTGCGATTCTCTCAGTGGTTTTGTTTTGGATCACTTTTGTCACTACCAAAGAACGAATTAAGTTAGCTCCGCACAAATCCAGTGTGCGCAAGGACCTGGTAGAAATAGCAAAAAACAAATCCTGGTTGGTGCTAGTGGCGGCAGGCATCCTCATTGTAACAGGCCTGATTGCCCGTTTTGCGTCCATTGTGTTCTACCTCAAGTACTACATGCAGGATAACGGTGATGTAATTTTCTGGATCTTTGACAGAACAGCGCTCTTTACTTCATTTGGTTTGATCGGACAGTTATTTGGAGCGCTGATTACCCCCTACTTGGTAGCGCGTTTTAATAAACATCACTTAGTATTGGTAGTGAATTTAATACATGTGGTGCTATTGCTGGCTAACTATGCGGTACCGCCAGAGAACTTCTGGCTGATCATTACTATGCATGCCTTCGGGATTATGACGTTTGGTATCACAATCACTCTGCTGTTTTCCATGTATACAGATTGTGCAGAGTACGGTGAGTGGAAAACAGGTAAGCGCACATCAGGATTAATAGTCTCTGCGTCTATGTTTTCGCTTAAATTTGGCTCCGCATTAGGTGCGGCATTGCCAGGCTTTATTCTCGCAGCGTTCGGTTTTGTAGCAAATGAAGTGCAGACTGAAGAAGCGCTGACAGGTATCCAATTTATGTTTAATGGCTTACCTGCGGTGTTGTTCTTGTTAGGTGGTTTGTCGATGTTGTTTTACAAAATTGACCGCGAACAGTTGGCCACTATTGAAGCTGAGATGCATGAGCGGCGTAATTGTTGAAAAACTGTTAAGAGATTTTGAATTTGAATAACATTCAAAGCTTAGACCTAGGGTGATCTAAAAAATCGTTCAGTTCAGGATTATACACTTCAGTAGGGATTAAAACGATTGCAATTTAGGGGTATAACCTTATACCAGTCTCTAAAAATTTTATTGCTGACATCTATCAAATCTTACCTAAGCCCTGAAATTCAGGGCTTTCTTGACTTTATATTTAGAGACGAGAAACCGATGAGCTCAAAGGGTGAAGAATAGTGGCTCAGTTGAGTAAGTAGCTAGGTCTAAAAGCGACTACTTTGAACCACGTCAATATACATTAACATGGCTTATCTAATAGAGGTAACTACTTTTGGCTTTGCGGGCCGTGACTAGCCGGTCCGGTTTCGGGCAAACGGTGGCTGCTCTTCGCAACCAGCGGCTACAGAAATTTTTATAGTGAGCAAGACCATGTAAGAATTTATTTCAGCCTGAAATCACCCTAATACATGGTATGCGCTGCATGGAGTCAAACAGCGAGATTGATATCAGGCGCCTATAGTTGCTTTAGATTCAGGCTTTTTACTGATCGACTGGGCAATTTTGCATGTGTTGTGCTTGATTTTTGTTTGAAAGTAGAGCCGCTATGGCTTTACCGGTTGGCACAATAGACTTGTCTTCTTCGTGAATGCGCTGGAGGGCGTGGTTAGCAATGACCTCGAAGCTATGAACGTACACACTGAAAAGCGTGTGCGTAGTTTTGTGTCCTATGATCTTGATCAAGTGGACTAGGCTGGCAGCTTCATAATTGGCTTGTTCTAAGTCAACTGACTCGCCGAACAGAGTGCGTAAATTACGAAGCCCTTGGGGTGAGAACAAGAAGTGCTTTTGCTCCCGTAGCTGCTTAATTAGGTCTGGATGGCGTGAGCAGTACCAACGCAGTAGCAGGTGGGAGGCAAAACTGTGACGCGCTAAATGCAGATCAGCACCGTCTCCCAACCAATGCTTCATGATTTCCCTTGCATAAGCGACAAGGTCTGTGGACGATGCATCTTCGATGTTGCCCTTCATTGAGAACAGCAACGCTTGCCGCCTGCTGACTATCGAAGCGCTTCCCTTCATTTTATTTGCATACCGGCGGTACTCGATTTCGCGCAATTCTAAAACGCGTTTTACGCGTTGAACAGCAGCAGGGGGCGCCAGTAAGTGGAAGTGGATACTTCGGTATGCCGATGGCGTTTTGAATGCTGGCAGGTAGAGTACTAACTCTTTATCACCGACAACGATATTGCCAAGCCGAAGATTGGCGATCTCTCCTGATCGCATCCCGCCATAGAAAGCCAGATCTAAAACTGCCTTAACTTTATCACAAAGCTCCTTGTCGCTTAGCTTTATCTGTCTCTGCAGGAAGTCATGCTCCTGCAGGCCGATGATGTGATTGCGCCAGGTAAGCCGGACGCCCTTAGCTGAGGTTGAAGGGAAGAACACACCCTCGAAGCAATTATGATGATCCCGTGACCAATCGGCGACACGTTTGAGTAGGTTAATAGCCCGTCGTTGAGCACCTGGGGTCTTGTTACTGGGGAGTAGGTGATCTGATATCAATATCTCTACATCTTCATCATCCCAGCAGCTAAGGTTGGCGCTGGCTTCATACCAAAACAGTCCTCTGATAAATACCAACCGCAGATCCTGACTGAGTGTCTGTACGCTGATGCGTTGATCGACCAAGCGGTGTCGTACCCAGGCAATCATCAAGTCTAGACCGGAGAAGCGTTGCTCTATCTGGCTGACAAACTTCCTTAGGGAATGTTTGTGTTTATCTTTTTCTGATAATTCATTGATATGCCAGTTGAGCAATTCATAACAGGTGGAGCGAATAGGAGCCAGTAGTTCATCGACTATCTGGGCATTAAGTTTCCGGTTCTGAAAGTGACCAGATGGGTCAACGCAGGTTTTTCTTAATTCCCCCTGAAGTCGCTTGGTTAGCTGTTGGCAAACAGAAAGCCATGCGACCTGTTCGATCATCTCACCATCGATCACAAACACATCATCTGGTAGTAGCTTCGTCGGTTCAGGTGGTAGGGGGAGGTCGTCATTGGGAGCCACTTTGACAGCCAGTTCGGATTCAGCCACTTCAGGCAGTTTTGATTGGTTAACGGGTCGGCTTCGTTTTATCAGTTGGGGCCAGGGCTTATGCGTTGGATAGAAGCCAAAACTCTGAGCGGTGTCCGGCGGGGATAGAGGCAAGATATCGGCATGGAGTGCCGTGGCGATAAAGGGTTCGATCCCTTTATCGACCAAGCTAAAGCTTCCTGAACGAAGAAATCTGGGGGTACTACGCTTTCGCCGACTTTTAGGAAGTGATCTCCATTCTTCATCCAATGGTAATGTACTTAACAGTTGCGGTAACTGTTTGATCTGGGCGCGCCAGTTTGTGACTGGATCGGGTGTGTTACTGAGATACCAAGCCCACAAAAGGCGGAAGCGGCCGTTTAGAGGAAGCTCTAAGGCGGGAACGCTTGGTTCCAGATCGTCGAGTACTGGGATGGCAATCTTTCCATGATGCGCTGAGGTCTCGTCTAATTCCCGCATTGCACGTTTAAACGCATGTCTGTTTACACCTAGGGACGCGCTCAGTTCAATAACTAGTGCGAGAGTAGCCTCGTTGCGCTCCAGTTCTCCTACACGCTTTTCCCAAAACCAGCGGCGCCAAGCTTCTACACTGCGCCAAACAATCAGATCAGCGGCTTCATTGGGCAATGCAGAGGGGCGTAGTTTTTTTATGGGAAGAGGGTAGAAGGCAACACGCCAACCGTGTTGCTGTAAATGTTCAAGAACATCATTGATAGCAATCTTCTGGCCGGTTGTTAATGTTGGTTTACTGACTTTTTTTCCGGTCAGCCCATCGATTCGTCTGGCGATGCTGGTGTTGAGTTTATTCAGGAACTTTTGGTTAACGGCTTTTTTGTCTTTTGCCATGGCATAGATTTCATCAACAGCTTGTAGCTTTTCCAGGCTCCAGAAATCATGTTCTGCAAGTGCTGGGTCTACTTGGTTGATTGACGTAATCAGCTTCATACCAATGGGTTCCTCATTACTCGAAAACCTAGATGCCTGAGATGGGACGCTTGCAACTCTTCAAGGTTATCCAAAGCCGTTGTTGCCAGTGACGATTCAGGTGCATAGGGATCCCAGCCATCAATATGGTGACCAAGCCAAATGTCAGCCAGGATCTCATTGGTTTCACGATGAGCCATGCTGGCGCATTGATGTCGGGATATATTGGGCCGATCAATGGAAGGAGAATAGCCCCAATGTGTTTTAGCCAACTCTAGCGCTAGGGCATTGTGCATCGGTGAAACTACGCATCGTTTAAGCGAGCTTGTGCGTTCGAAATACCAAGCTTTATGTGCTGAGTTGGCCTTCATCCGAACCGGGTAACCGGCACGGCGAATCTGTTTGATCAGTGTTTCTCTGCAAGCACGGTTCTCCTTAACTTGCTGTTGAATCAGTAATGGCACTTTTACCAGCTTGGTTTCTGAAAAATGGGCGCTGGCTTTATCTGAGTGCAATCGATAACCATCGAGATAGACACTTGAGCTGGCATCGCCGACTGGACGCTGAGCAAAGGCGTATTGCTGCATCCAATACAGATGGAGCTCCAATAAATTGGCCGCCTGCATCATCTGATCTACCTGAGTTAGGTTATTTGGATGGATCATGAGTGACGGGTATTTAAGTTTTTCAGGCGGTGTGCAGCTATTGAGTTGTCCCAACTGAGAGCCTACAGGGATGCTGGAGTCGATAGCTACTGGGTTAACATTGAGGTAGTCCTTAAGCAGGGCAAACAAAGGCTCACTGGACTTTAGGTGTTTCTTCAATGTTTTCCATAACGCTGTACTCATATCATGGAAGCGTTTGGTTAGTGGTTCACGATCACGGCTTACATAACAGTTGCGGGCCTGAAACTGGATAGGAATCTTTCCGGATAGGACACCCATCTCACTTTCACTGAAATAGTGTCTGCGGAGTAAGGTTTCACCGGAGTTAGCTGCTCGGTTGATTGTCGGAGACGGCCCGGAATAGGATTTAGCGAAGGCGCGGACCGGGTAATGATGATTGCAGGCGTTGCTATCAATCGCTCGCTTGAGGTCAGTAGCCAAACGCTGGCTAATTGGAAGATCAATGATCTCCGTTGAGGCGATTGGTTGATCGCTGAAGTTACTGGCCCCCTTTATTACTCGATAGGTAAGGGCACTAGGTTTATGCGACAGTACTACATTGGTTTTCGTTAGTTGACTAGAATCGCCATCAATCATGTTGAGCCAGCGATCCCGGCGAATCCCCGTTAGCAGAGCGGCAATGTTCAGTGCCAGTAATGGTTGATACTTGGTTCCCACTAATCCCCGCCAATAGGCAACGAACGTCGGCATGATTAGCTGGTTTGGGTCAGCCATAGAGCGAACGTTATTGCGTAAGTAGTTCGCGCGAACTTTCTTGCGAGCTTCGAACTGCTGTTCGGAGGAATAGGCTCCTTTGGTATTCGGAGTCCAATAAGGAGTTGGGCGGTCCAGTTGCTCCTTATCTGTTTTTTTGATTTGAGCGGATCTCTTATTTTTGTTTGTTTTGGCTTTTTGGAATGGTTCTGCTGTTACGGCCTTACTGACGATAAATGGAATGAAAGGGGGATCTTCCAGAAAGAAACCACGCTTACTGACAACGGTTACTTTATCGTGTTCTCCAGGGTACCGGTATCGATCGAGGACCTGAGTTGCCCGCTCTATTTTATCTCTTAAGTTAGTTCGCGTTGCTTTGCGCACGGGGAGATGAGACCCTGCATAGCTATCAATAAGTACGTCTCTCAGTATATAAACATCTTGGTAATACCCATCTAAATGAAGGTGATCTGCCCCGCGCGTCCGAGCAATTAGTGAGGATACAAATTCTTCAATCAGCTCGCGTTTTTTTTCTAAGGGCCATTGGAGCTTACTAATCCCGCGTACTCCATAAAAAATTGGGTAGAGCTTTGCGATCTCACCACTCTCTTTTTGTTCTTCCTGCTCATCATTTACTACTACAGTACCGAGTTTCTTCTTCCAGTAGAGCGTTTGTTTGAGTGGAGCCCAATCAGTATTTAACTGACACTTGGCTAGAGCGTCGAGGAGTTGTGATAGATACTTGAGCGAAGGAGGGGGGAGTGTATGGATCAGCAAGGTATGAAAAAATTGTCCTGACCGAAGTGTCCACCAACCATGCTCTTTTAACAATGAGGCTGTGGTTTCATAGCGCTCGT
>JASBRM010000386.1 GCA_030149405.1 Neptuniibacter sp.
CAACCACTGGGTGATTCAAAAGATAGTTATGCATGGAGGTAGAGCTTTTCGAAAAACAGAATGCAGCAAGCAACACAAAGCAAGTAGTAGGCAGTACCGGAAGGAAAGCTCCAATGATCCCAAGCGCTAAACTGATAAAGCCTGCCAGCAAATAGATTGTTCTGATTATTTGTTTGCTCATTGCTTGTCGCTCATTCAGACATTTACTAAATGATCCTGCGAACAAGTCCCGTTAGTCTTCTGTAATGCTCACCCAGAAGCTCTACGAGACTTATTCTAGCTTCCTTAAGCATAGACTGTCTGAGCGAAATAAAACTGGATAGATCCACCAATACGTTGCAATTTTTAAAACAGTTTCAATGTATCCATTCAGTTGTCGTTTGCCTAAAAGATTCAGAAGCAGGTTTACGAAGAGCAGCATATGATGAGGTTAGTTGGTCAGAATGGTACTCCATTGGGGCACTGAATTGATATTGCAGCAGAGTTCTTTGCTCTTAGCTGGTTGTTTGTTATGAGCAAAGTTGGTTCAAGTTTCCAAAAGTGCTGAATCATTATGGTGCTTGGGCCGCATTTTGGTGCGCACTATTCTTGTGCGCACCGTCTGTGTGCGTAGGATTCGGTTTTTTCTATTTTACAAACGACCTAGGCATTACGTGCAAACATGAGAGGGGAGGGATATTGTCTTTTATATTAGAAATTACTGAAAGAATTCCCATTGGCTTCTATCTCGGGGTCTGGCTGTTGTTATGTAGGAGAATGTCTTATCTCAATTAAGTATCCAAACACTGTGTATAGTATTTAAAGGTATTCTGGCTTGCCTTTTGCTTTTATAGTTTCTTATAGAACGCTTTTTTTAACAGCATTGTCTTGATCTTTTGGTGGGTGTTATCGGATGAAATATTTATGCAATTGCCAATAGTTACAAGATATAGAAGGTTTACGTTTGTGAGTGTTAACGGTAAAGATAATGGGTTATTAACGTTCGTTGAAATGTTAAGGAATGACTATGAAAATTAAAACGAAAATGATTTTGGGAAGTTGTTTGCTTGTTCTACTTCCCGGCATTTTGATTGGTGCGTTAATCGGCGTTTCAGTTTCTAAATCGTCTTCCCAGGCTCTGGAAAAGGCGGCAGCGAAGGAGCTTCTGGCTGTTCGAGAGGTCACTCGACAATCCATCGAAACATACTTTCAAGGTGTCGAAAATCAGATCATTAACATGAGCCAATCGAATGAATCTGTGGCGGCTATGTCTGACTTTTCCCATGCTTTTGGATCTTACTTTAAGGGAAAAAACGCGAAAAATTTCGACGAAAAAAAGCAGAACATCAAATCGTTCTATGAGCAACAATTTAATAAACGCTACATTGAACTTAATAATGGCAAAAGTTCTGATATTGACGGGCTATTCAATCAGCTCAGTAACACTACAGTCGTTCTGCAAAACAGTTATATCGCAGAAAACCCCAATCCGCTGGGTGAAAAAGATAAACTCATGCAAGCCGGGAAAGTGCATTACGACAGAACCCACGCAAAATATCACCCGTTTTTCCGGGATGTTCTTCAGCGCTTTGGTTACTACGATATCTTCTTAGTTAGCGCCGAGACTGGACACATTGTTTATTCGGTGTTTAAAGAACTGGATTACGCAACATCGCTTAAAGATGGCCCTTATGCGGACAGCGGCATTGCAGATGCCTATCGCGCTGCATTGAAACAACCTAGGGGTAATGCGGTAATAACTGATTTTGATCCTTATTTACCTTCTTATGATGCGCATGCTGCATTCACCGCAGCTCCCATATACAGGGATGAAAAGTTGTTGGGAGTCCTGATTTTTCAGCTACCTGTTGATGAAATTGATGTCATCATGACTCATGAAGAGAAGTGGAAAAATGTAGGCTTAGGCAACAGCGGAGAAACCTATCTGGTGTCTGAAGATGGCACCATGAGAAGCAACCGACGTGCTTTCGTAGAAGACCCAGAAAATTATTTGCAGGCCATGCGTGAATTAGGTCTGGATGAAAATACGGTTCAAAAAATAAAAGCAAATGGTAACAGTATGGGTATCCAGCCTGTGGATACTGAAGGATTTCATGCTGCACTCGCGGGTGAATCTGGGGTAAAGGTATTTGAGGATTACCGTGGAGTTCCGGTGATGTCGGCGTTTGCTCCGGTTGAAATCGCAGGGTTGAATTGGGTGCTGATGAGTGAAATAGAAGAAGCTGAGGCGACCGCTTCCGTTTCCGCCATTCAGACAAGCATGTTAACCACATTGCTTATATCGGTTGCGTGTCTCGCAGCATTGGCTGCCATTCTAGGGATAACCTTTGCCAAGGTTGTCGTTAATCCGATTAACGAAACGGTAAATCTGGTGCGTGATATTGCCGAAGGTGAAGGTGATCTGAGACAGCGCCTGCCTCACAAAGGTAATTCTGAGTTAGATGAGTTAGCGCTTTGGTTTAACCGGTTTATGGATGATCTGCAGAAGATCATCGGAGACATCCAGTCATCGTCGACGTTGCTTGCTTCTGCATCCACAGAGCTTGCCCACAACGCACAACAGACGGGTCATCAATCACAAGATCAGGTGAATAAAAGTACTGAGGTTGCAACGAGTACTAATCAGTTGTCTTCTGCCATTCGTGAAGTTGCTATGAATACGCAAACGGCGGATGAATTGTCTAAATCTGCTCAGGATGGCGCTGAACAAGGCAGCAATATGATTGTGAGTTCTGCCTCTTCTATTGATGGTCTTGCGGGCGAAATCAGTAAGTCTGCAAATGTCATCAACCAGTTGCGACAGGATGTGTCCAATATTGAGACAGTGTTGGACGTCATTGAAGAAATTGCGGACCAGACGAATTTGCTGGCACTGAATGCGGCGATAGAAGCAGCCAGAGCGGGTGAACAGGGCCGTGGCTTCTCTGTAGTAGCCGATGAAGTCAGAACTCTGGCTTCGCGTACACGCAGCTCTACCGATGAAATTAAGCAGATGATTGAAGTTCTGCAGAAGGGTGCAGAGAAAGCTGTTTCCGTTATGATGGCCAGCCAGGAAACGGCTAACGGTTGTGTTGAACAAAGTGAATCAGTGAAAGCGAACTTTGCATTCATACGCGAAAGCGTGGATCAAATGACGGACATGATGTCACAGATTTCTGCTTCTACCGAAGAACAAAGTGCTGCGGTTGAGGAAGTGAACAGAAATATTTCTGAAATGACAGACGGCATGCACGTTACCGCTCAGGGCGCGGAACAGTCTTTGGCGGCGGCTAATGAACTTGCTGCTATTTCTGATCAGATGCAAGCTCTAAGTGGCCGTTACAAGGTTTAAGTCTTAAGGTCTTTCGCAATAAAAAAGCCCGCCTTCTGAGATGTCGAAGTTGAACACCTTAGAAGGCGGGCTTTTTAATGTTGCTGGCAAGACCATTACAGTAAAAGCACAACTTCAGCTCAAGTCAGAGCGGACTATCATTCATAAGATTAATACTGATCTTTTCCATAAAGCTAAGCCCCACATTTTGATCATAATAAGCCGCTTCGTTTATGAAGGCCCCGTAAACAGCTGCATCACCATCATAAGGGATGGTTTCACCGCTTAAGGTAATAAACAGAGGGTCTCCAGGCTTAATCTCTTCATAATCTTTATTTTGAAGGTTGGGGTGGATCATTGCTGTAATCTCACCTTCGGAATCCTCCGGTAATGAGATCTTCTCAATAAATTGGTAACCGTCCATTTGTGTCGGTAAATCAATGGCTTGTCCAGTATTCCTCAGTTCCAGATAATCCAATGCATGCATTACGGCTGTATGGGTATCTGAATAGACTTCGTAATTCAGCAAACCCTGAGCGATTGGGCCAACCTCAATGAGGAAACCATTCAAACGACCTAAAGAAGTAAGAAAATTATCTTTCATACGGTCACATGGATTAAAAAACAGCTTTGCCTCTGGCATCTTCTGTTTTATGTAGAATGCCATTCCAACTACGAGAGGGTCGTCAGTGTTAAAAATTAACGACATTCCCATGTTTGCCGTAGTGGTGTGTAGATCAAGAATAAAATCGACTCTGGGGTCTTCTTTAGGGCCCAATAGTGCATTTAATGATTTTGCACGTTGTTGTTCGTAGCCATTGAGGTCAGGGTTTTTCAGGTCTCGTGCATTAAATTGTCGATTAAGATCCTGATCGATATAGCGGCGAACTTCTTGATTAGCTTTCGGGTTTGTTAAATGCAGCTCTGTTGCAAAACTGTTGCGGTCAACTTCTTCGGGGCATTTGGACCAATGCTTTATTAGGTGTACACCCGTTAGTTCATTTCCATGGGTACCGCCGGTAATGGCGACGTGCTTTATCGTATCAATCATAAATTTTTTATTTTTCTCAAACCTGAGCACTACAAGCTAGCGGTTACTGCAGAATAACTAGTCTCGTTAAGCTCGTTCCTTGAATTCAATATCGGTCTTCACTTCTGCACAATATTCAGCTGTAGGCCTTGCTAACAGACGTGGAATATCTATGGGATTATCAGATTCTAAACAGAATCCATAAGTACTTAACCGTATACGCTCCAAGGATTGTACTATTTTGGAGAGCAATTTTTGCTCTGGATCTAAAATTCGTAATGAAATAGTACATTCTTCTTCTCAGGATGTTCTATCAGGCTCGGCGTTGAAATGCTGGTGCCCGATGTGTGATCGGTACAAAAACTCTTCTTACAAAGTTTTCCTTGAGTTGAATATTTTTCCCAATGTTTAACGAAAAAAGTTATGTCTGATCAAAATTGTCATTTACTTTGGCTGTTTATGTAAGTAAACAGCCTCTCAATCCCTCGTAATTATTGACCTTGGTGGTTTCTGGAATCTTTTGTCAGTAAAACTGGTGGGTTTTGTCATTGGCGGATCATGCCCTTTGAACCAAGCTTAATAAAACCAATATCGCATAGCTGGATCAGAAAAATGTTCAGCGGAACTATCAGTATTACCCTCCATGAACTGGTAGTCATAACAAGAATGATGAGGATGATGTAATGCCAGAATATAAAGCGCCACTTCGTGACATGGATTTTGTACTGAACGAAGTATTGAATGCAGAGCAGCACTATCAGAGCCTGCCAGGGTGCGAAGATGCGACTCCGGATATGGTGTCTGCGATCATGGAAGAGGGTGCTAAATTTGCCGAGCGTGTTCTTTCACCATTGAATCAGATTGGCGACCAGCAGGGCTGCCAGTGGAGTGATGGTGCCGTAACAACTCCGGAAGGATTTAAAGATGCCTATCAACAGTTTGTTGAAGGTGGTTGGCCATCGCTGGCTCATGAAGAGGAGTGGGGTGGTCAGGGTTTGCCTGAATCCATCGGTATCATCATCAACGAAATGGTTGGCACAGCCAACTGGTCCTGGAGTATGTATCCGGGTCTGAGTCATGGTGCGATGAATACGCTGGATGCTCACGGCACCGATGAGCAGAAAGAAACTTATCTGACCAAACTGGTATCTGGTGAGTGGACCGGCACGATGTGCCTGACC
>JASBRM010000387.1 GCA_030149405.1 Neptuniibacter sp.
TTCAATTAACGGAGCGGCAGTTTGGAGCTGAACTGTATAGGATGTGGAGAAATAAAACCCATGGATGTTCGGACTACGCTAACTTGATGATAGGATTTGAGGTGAGTAAAAAGTTTGTCGACAATGAATTTGTAAAGGACAAGAAGTCATTTGTGCCGGATTTGATCCTTCATCAATCACAATCGGAATTTGATCCAAACTACCAGATAATTTATATCGAAATAAAGACGCGTCCAAGTTTAAATCTCAGAAGAATTAAGCATGATCTAAATAAAACACTATTTGCAATGAAACAATACCAATTTCAACATGGTGTATTTATCTCAGTCAATTCAGATTTTGACAATTTACAACAACTAATTGCAAACTATATCAAATCAATGGAAAGCAAGCATTCATTCTTGGAAAAGCTTTGGAAAGATTATTATCTGTTTCATTCCGACGAAAAAGGTCATAGAAATCGAAAAAGTTTTGAAGACATAAAGACTGAACATAATAATAGCCACAGAATATAGAATAGTCTCTTCTCTCTGAAATTCAAATTATTAGTAAACTGTCCCTCCTTCATTCGGGCTACCTTAAGAACTGTCCAACATCTTTTGCCTGATTATCTTTATTCGAACTAGATAAGCCGATGAAGAACTTCAATAAAGAACCAACAAAAGACACAAAGAATTCTACTTCCTTATTAGTGAATAATACTTCGCTTTAAATCAACTCCATTCTCAGCCTTTGTATATCTTACTTTGAATAGAAACTTCCATTACCTATCTTTAAGCATCTCCCCGTAATAATATGAAATGTTGCTTTTAGCCACTGTGAATACAGTTTGGCAGCTTCGTATAATTAGTTTTAACCAATTAAATGGAAACACATGCAAATATCCAATGACCTGTTAATGGCCGTCTTCGCGGGAATGGGAAGAACAAATGAGGAAGAAGTCTATTTCGACAGAGAGAATATGGACGTGGTCTCTTTTGTGAGTGGATATTTCTCTTCATTATTAGGTGACCAAACCGAATCAAATAGAAGACTCGCAAACAGAATAATAGCTGGAGACACCCGGGATTATGTTGATGAAACCCGGCATATCCTAATCGATCGTCTCATCCTATCCCAATTTTTAGACGAATACAGAAGGCAAGCTGATGGCGAAGAGCCTTTTTACAGCTTTCCAGAAATTTTTGAAAAAGCAGTTCTCAATGATTTCTCATATGAAGAAGACCTTACCACCGATGACCTAACATTCACCAATCACATCCAGCAAAAATTTCATCAGGTTTTTAGTGAACATTATGGATCAAGGGCTCAGGAACTTAGGGTAAAGTATTCATCAATTTTCGAGAATACCTGCAACAGAATTGCTTTAAAATGGGCAAATAGCAAAATATCTAACCAGCAAAATAAAATTCAACCTATGGAATTCAACCTAGCAGAAAAATTAGCAATAGTAAAAGCAATTAATGAAGTCATACTGGCAGACGGCGACATAGCGCCTGGTGAGATGGTCTATTTACAACAGTTAATGGAAGTGCTGAACTTTGACTTTGATTTTGTGGAACAAGCCAGACGTTTCAATAACGCCCAGGCGGTAGCAATTTTGCAGGCAATGTCAGAGCCTAAAAAGCATGCCTTGGCAATCATGCTTCATGAGATGGCAGATGCAGACGGCGAAATTGATGAAACTGAGATGGCGGTTGTTGTAGCCGTATTTATGGCGGCTGGGATCAAGATTGGCGATAAGCCACAACCACCAGAGACATTTGATGTTTCAGATATTTATTTTGAATCTTCTGACCACATCAGATATGAAAATGGTGTTCATAAATCAGGACCACATAGTGGGGCAGCGAGAGCTGTAAAGGTTGAGCCACATATAGAGGGTAAAGCAGGCTACTCAGTGACGGTTTACAATTTAGACGGTGCACATCCGCTTTGGGGCAATAATATTCAAATGGCCCCTAAACAAATGAAGGTTATATCCACTAATGAAAATAAGACCGTGCTTAGAGGTTATGGTGCAGACCCCAGGGCTATGGGAGATCCGGCAGGCAAGTTTTCAAACTATGGAATTAGCATCCATCATCCCGGTAATGAAATAGAGAAAATAGTATTGCATATGCATGACAGGGGAGTGGACATTGAGTATTTGCAGTGATCATATTTTAAGCACAATTAAGGCTTAGTCTATCAAAACATATCCGATGAAAATCGAAATAGCAGAATCTCTAATATCAAGTTATTTAAAACATGTAGAAGGTTGTCGTATAGTTCAGACCAATTGGAGAACTAGCGGCAAATGGGTGATTACTGAACATGACACCTTAAGGGCAAGAGCTCTATTTGATAAGCTGGAAGCATCAGAAAGTTTTAGTGGACTATTTAAGAACAGCTCCTTCGATCAGCTTTTAAAACAAGCTGAGATAGATGTGTTAGGAGTGAATACACCAGAGGGTATTGTTTATGGAGTAGATATAGCATTTCATTCCGCCGGTCTCAATTACGGAAGTAAGGAAGAAACCGCATCGAGGATCATCAAAAAGATATTTAGAACCATTTTTATAATGCAGACCTATTTTGATGAAGTTGAAAAATTTGACTCCTACTTCATTACACCAAAAGTTAATACGGCTACTGCGGTACTGATAGATGATTACATGACAAAAGCTGATGCCCTTATCGATGATGAAAACATTTCCATCGACTTTATATCGAATGAAAGATTCTACTCAGAAATCGTAGATCCGTTAATTCAAAACAGTGAGCTGGAACACGACACTGCCGATCTGTTCTTAAGAGCAATAAAACTCCTTCAATTGGACAACAGGAAAACTGCAGAACCCCAACCTCAACAAGCCTCAGCAACTAAGCGTGCTACAAGTGAAAAAAGGAAAATTAACGAGATGAAGATCGGGCAATTTGTACGCCACTGCTTTAGAGAAGCTTATACACAAGGTCTGATAACACAAGAAGAAATAATCAATCTGCAAAACCCAGAATATTCAGATTGTATTTTCAACGCAAAATTTGAGGTGTTACGTAATATTAATCGAACCATAAAGGATGAAAAGGGCCAGCCCCGCTATTATGCAAGAGAGGTCTTTTGTGGGAACTATCGTTTGTCCTCTCAATGGTACGAACCACAATGGGATTATTTTCTAGCCTGGTTAAAGAAAATTGGGTGTCAGTACAACTTTTAACTATTTAATTGTAAGAACAATGTAGATGTCTGATTATTCAAACGCTATTAAACCGTCAAATATCATTTTACAATAGACCTGGCCTTTCGTAAATTCACTCAAAATTTGAAAAAACATAAATGACCGCCGACCAACTCAAAGACCTTGAAAACCGATTATGGAAAGCCGCAGATGATCTGCGGGCCAATAGTAAACTTACCGCAACAGAATATTCCTTCCCAGTATTGGGGCTTATTTTTCTACGTCATGCCTATCACCGGTTTATAATTGCCAAAAAGGAGATTGAAAAAGACCTGCCTGTGCATCCTGAACGCGGTAGACGCCCTGTAAACAAAAATGACTTTCTCACCGCAAAAGCTATCTATCTGCCAGAAGAGGCACAATGGGAAACCATAGTTAACCTTCCTGAGAGCGAAGACCTGGGCGAGGTACTTAACAACGCCATGCGTTCCATAGAGAGTGAATACGAAGTGTTACAAGGTGTACTACCTAAAGAGTACAGTTTGTTTGACAAAGAATTACTGCAGCGGCTTATCAGAATATTTAATGATGAAGCATTAACCGATGTTAAAGGAGATGTCTTTGGGCGCATCTACGAGTACTTCCTTAACAAGTTCGCCATGTCTGGCGCCCAGGAAGGTGGCGAGTTCTTTACCACGCCCAGCCTGGTAAATACAATAGTAAATATCATTGAGCCCAACCACGGCACTGTGTTTGACCCTGCTTGCGGGAGTGCGGGTATGTTTGTGCAAACGGCTCATTTTATAGAAGAAGAATTGCACACAGATGCCTCGCAAAAAGTAACCTTTTTTGGCCAGGAAAAAGCAGACACTAACACCAAGCTTGCCAAAATGAATATGGCTGTACACGGTTTGGATGCAACCATCTTACAGGGGAACACATTCTACGAAGACCAGCACGATCTGGTTGGGCAGTGCGACTTCGTAATGGCCAACCCCCCGTTTAATGTAGATGGTGTTGACAAGAGTAAGGATGGTGTAAAAAACGATACCCGCCTGCCCTTTGGCCTACCTAAGAATGACAATGCCAACTACCTGTGGATACAATACTTCTATGGGTACCTGAATGATACCGGGAGAGCCGGTTTTGTTATGGCCTCCTCGGCCTCTGATGCCGGGCATAGCGAGAAGGAGATCAGAAAACAGCTGGTAGAAACCGGAGCGGTAGACGTAATGGTATCCATTGGCACCAAGTTCTTCTACACCCGCTCCCTTCCCTGTACTTTGTGGTTCTTTGACAAAGAAAAAGCGCAAGATGTGGATCGCTCTGATAAAACCCTCATGCTGGATCTACGAGAAGTATACCGCAAGGTTTCTTCCAGCCTGCATGATTTTACCCCAGAACAACTACAGAACGTACATGCCATTGTAAGGATGTATAGGGGTGATAACTCACTGTTTGAGCAGGCCCTAACCGAATATGAAAGTAAGGTGACAGAGGGTCTGGAAAGGTGTAACTGGCTAATTGCAGCAATAAACGTGGAAGCATTCTGGCATCCTGAAAATGAACTCACCATAGCTAACATTAAAGAAGCCAAACGCGAGCTAAACAGCTATTATAAAAAGTTCGTTAAAGAGACTAAGGAGCTACTTAAACGCGATCACATAAAAAACAATAAAGAAGAAAGAGAAGACCATCAGCTGCGGCTTTTAAAAGGAGAAGAACTGGTAACCGAGTTTAATGAAAAGGCCGACGAAGTATTGTACTTTGAAAAAGAAGCAAAATGGCTAAGCAGCCGCTTCCCAGATGGCACCTATACAGACGTACCCGGTCTTTGTAAAATAGTGTCAAAAGGTGAGATTGCTGAGAACGATTTTAGCCTTACCCCTGGGCGCTATGTAGGGGTGGCCGCGCAAATAGATGAAGACTTTGATTATGAAGAACGGATGGCCGAGATTAAACTGGAACTTGCCAGTTTAAATGCAGAGGCTAATGTGCTTGCACAACAGATTCAGGATAACCTAACAGAACTTGGATGGTAGAGTTAGTTGAAATTAAAATTGGGGATCTAGGAGACGTGATTACAGGCAACACCCCACCTAAAAAGGACCCCTCTAATTATGGTGGAGATTATCCCTTCATCAAGCCAACTGATATGGTAATAGACAGAAGATACGTTACCGAATGGGATGAAACTTACAGTCAAAAGGCATTTGAGAAGTATTCAAAAGCCTATATCCCACCTAAGGCAACTGGTGTAGTGACTATTGGGACCGTAGGTGAGAAGTTGTTTCAAGCCGATAGACATTGCTTCACTAACCAATCCGTTAACGTAGTTATACCCAACGATGATTATGATGAGGACTATGTCTATTATCTGTTGAAACTCAATTTATACAAAGTACTTAATGCAAATCCAGGTACTTCATCGGGTAGGCACCATGTAAGCAAATCGAACTTCTGTTCGATCAAAATTGACGTATTTAAAAACAAAGCGACCCAACAAAAAATCGCCTCCATCCTCTCCGCTTATGACGATCTTATAGAAAACAACCTTAAACGCATTAAACTCCTGGAAGAAGCCGCTCAGAATATTTATAAAGAGTGGTTTGTGAACTTTCGTTACCCTGGTCATGAAGATGTGCCCATTAATGAAGAGACCCGGTTGCCGGAGGGGTGGAAGAAAGTAAAGGTTGAAGATTTAATCGATATCATCAAAGGTAAAAAGCCAAAGGTTGAATTAGATAAACCCTCAGACTTAAGCGTAAAATATCTATTGATGGATGTTCTCGAACGAAAAACTGAAAGATACGCGGAGAATAACAAGCTAAGACTTGCTGAAACTGGGGAAACTTTAATGTTAATGGATGGTTCAAGAAGTGGTGTAGTGATCAGAAGTCTTGATGGAGCTATTGGTTCTACCCTTGGAGTCTTAAGATTAAAGAAATCAGACGTTGGCAAAGGTTATTGTTATTTGTTTTTCAAGGATAAACAGTCAGAAATAAGATCCAAGAATACTGGCTCAGCAATTCCTCATGCCAACAAGAGTTATATACTATCAATGAATATCAATATACCTTTTGAGACAATAAGCAATCTATTTGAAAAGACGGTTGGTGATATGTTTGAAGAAGTTGAATTGCTTTATCAACAGAATGATATGCTAAAAAAGGCAAGAGACATTTTATTACCAAGGTTGATGAATGGAATGATCGAGGTCTAATGTTAAGTTAAC
>JASBRM010000391.1 GCA_030149405.1 Neptuniibacter sp.
ACATGCACTTGCCCCGGCCAGGATATTAGCTACTTCACTTAAAGTCAGTTTGGGCAGAACCTCTGCGCAAGGGTGAGTAGCGGCTAAGCGATCTGCCCGCTCTTTTTCCGTAGGATTACCCCATGGGAGTTTAACCTGCCAGCCTTCAGAACATGCTTTATAGATGAGTTGTTCCCAATAGGTTTCTGGCCAGTGTTTATCAAAACGCGTGGTACTGTGCTGAAAAACCAGATAGGGAGAAGTGATTTGCTCAGGTTTGAAATGCTGGTGAATGGCGAAATCTCCTCGGCCATTCAATTCATATCCTAGGGCCGCTGCAAATAGCTGACGAACGCGTTCCACTGCGTGTTGATTCTTGGCAACGGAAACGGGTTTGTCATAAAACTTTGCGGCAAAAGGTTCTCTCGCAGAGTCTTTATCAAGGCCAAATTTAGGGCCCTTGGCTAAGCGAGTGGCCAAAAAGGCACTCTTTAAAAGCCCTTGAGCATCAATAACAGCATCATACTGTTGGGCCTGAATCTCAGCTTGGTAATTTGACCATTCGCCGCTTCTGAGCGTTTTGAATATATTTTTACGCCATCTGCGAATGGCTACAGGAATCACTCGATCCACGTTTTTGTGCCAGCGGGGAATCTCCTGAAAGGCTTCTTCGACAATCCAGTCGAAACTGATTTCAGGAATCGCATTTGCTGCATCGGTAAGCGCAGGAAGTGTATGGATGATATCTCCCATTGAGGAAGTTTTGACTACCAATACTTTCATTTAGCTAACCACTCCTGGACTGCGCTGTAGGCCATGTCAGGGCTGATATCTATCATGCTTTGATGATACCCCTGATCCGCATCACCTTTACGGATTTTAATAAAACCGTCGATCAGACGAATGATGGATGCCTGCTCAGATAGCGGTGGTGTAAATCCTGGACTGGTTGGACCATAGAGCGCTACCAGGGGTGTGTTCACCGCAGCTGCAATGTGCATCAGGCCAGAATCATTACTCACTGCAGCACGACACGCAGCAATCAGGTCAATGGCCTGAGGTAAAGAGGTCCGCCCGGCAAGGTTATTACAATAGGCCTGCTCGGTTTGGGATAACTGCGCAATGATCTGGTCGCAGACGGGCTGATCTTTCTGAGAGCCGAACATCCAGACCTGATGACCATCTGCAATTAACTTTTTCGCAAGTTCTGCATAATGGTAGTCGGGCCAGCGTTTGGCAGGGCCAAATTCAGCGCCAGGACAAAAAGCAATTGCATTTTCAGGCTGAAGATTGAAAGCCGAAATCGCTTCTTGTTGTGCTTGTAGATCAACCGTCAGTTGAGGAGGCAGAATTGCTTCGCGTTCAAGAGCTGGGCTTGTTTTAGGTTGGCTGAGCGCTACGTATCTTTGTACCATCAGAGGGTAGGCTTGTTTATCCAACACTCTCAAGTCATTGAGCAGACCATAACGCATTTCCCCTCTCCAGCCGGTGCGGAGCGGTATACCCGCAAACCAGGGAATTAATGCAGATTTAAGCGAATTCGGTAAAACAAAGGCCTGTTCGTAATTTTTTGAACTGAGCTCCTTACCAATCTGCTTACGGGTGTTCCATTGCAAACTGCCATGACCCACAGGCATAGCAATAGCGGAACTTATTTCGGGCATGCGGGCCAGAACCGGACGGCACCAATCAGGAGCGAGGACATCAATCTCTCTTTCAGGATTCTGCTCTTTCAGATGTCTGTATAGGGACTGGCTCATCAGCATATCGCCAACCCAGGAAGGGCCAATCACCAGTGTTTTCATCTGTTCTGCCTTGTCTTTCTGAACGGTATTTACGAATTAAGCGCAGTTGGAAAACAGCGAATACCAACTGATTTCCCGGCTTAGCACAGCGAAATCTGCGCTTCTGCAAGGCCGAAATGATACCTGATCTGCCATACCAACTCTAATATTCATGCCTATCTGAGAGATATTGAGAGATTGGTGTTTCCAATTTAGTGTTACCGGGATTAAAATAACGCTCTTGATTTTTTACCCACTTGTTTAGATCGGTCCAGAACCTGGTGGTTCTGCGGCGGGTTATTGCTTTAAAGGAAGGTCTCATGGCTACAGCTTTCGGCTCAGTTTTTATGCCTGAAATGTCAATTTCATGGTTTGACGGTTCTAGCTGGAGTGCTGCTGAAATGGTCCCTAGTGATAGCATTCAGCTCCACCCTGGGGCGCATGTGCTGCACTACTCCAGTACCTGTTTTGAAGGCCTTAAAGCATTCAGGCATGAAGATGGTTCAATTAAATTATTCCGTCTTGATCGCAATGTGTCCCGTATGATTCAAAGTGCTCGCCTACTGGCATTGCCAGAATTGGACGAGGAATTTGTAACGCAAATGATCCTGGATATTGTTAAGCGCTTTGAGACCGATGTACCAGCACCTCCGGGTTCGATGTATATCCGCCCAACCCTGTTTGGTACGGAACCTGCGATTGGTAAAGCTGCGGCACCTTCGGAGACAGCATGTTTCTATGTCCTGCTTTCACCTGTGGGCGATTATTTTGCGGGTGGCGATCGTGCTCTGAAAATTCTTGTTGAAGATGAAGGCCTGCGTTGTGCGCCGCATAACGGCATGATAAAGAGTGGCGGTAACTATGCGAGTGCACTGTTGCCTACTCTAAAAGCAAAAGCAGAGTACGAAGTGGATCAGGTTCTGTTCTGTCCGAATGGTGATGTTCAGGAAACGGGCGCTGCAAACTTCCTGCTGATTGATGGCAATGAAGTGATCACCCGTGATCTGGATGAAAGCTTCCTACACGGTGTAACACGTGACTCTATCCTGCTCATTGCAGAAAGCATGGGTATGACCGTATCTGAGCGCACTCTGTCGGTTGAAGAGATGCTAGAGCGTATTGCCAAGCCGGGTTGTGAAGCCGCGCTTTCCGGTACAGCAGCGGTATTGGCGCCTGTAGGTACTATGATCTACAAAGGTAAAGAATATCAGGTTGGCAACGGTGGTATCGGTGAAACTACTCTTAAACTGCGTAAAGCACTGAATGATATTCAGTGGGGTAAAGCTGAAGATAAATTCGGTTGGTTAACCAGTATCTAAGTAAATTAATAAGAAAAAAAGGCAGCTTTATAGCTGCCTTTTTTATTGCTTCAGGAATGATTAAGTTCCTGATTAGCTGCCCATTATCTTATTCCATATCTGGGCTACGGCTTCACGGCATTCCACCATTTCAGAATCAGAGATGGTATTAGAACGGTTTTGCAGTGTCTGGCGATGACCTATAGACCGGAACGCCTTATAGGCTTCTCTGAGGGTTTCAGCCTCTTTACCTGACAATAACTGATGTCGCTCTGCGGCATCCAAAATACGAATGTTATCAGTAAACTCGTAGAGATCCGGGTATTGATGCCCGTGGTTGAGTACCAGGAACTGAACCAGGAACTCTACATCTACAATGCCGCCACGGTCATGTTTAAGGTGGAAAACCGGGTTCTCTTCATTGCCAGATTGTTTGCTGCCCAGATGTGAACGCATTTTCTCGCGCATCTCACGCACTTCTTCCAGTAGTGTGTTTTGATCGCGTTGCCTGCTGAGAATCTCTGCCCGCTCATCCAGAAACAGCTGGCTTAAGGCAACGTCACCGGCGACAAAGCGAGCACGAACCAGAGCCTGATGCTCCCAGGTCCAGGCTTCTTTCTCCTGATACGCTTTGAATGCACTCAGAGAGGTTACCAGTAATCCAGAATTTCCTGATGGACGCAGGCGCATATCCACCTCGTACAGCTGACCTGATGTGGTGAAGGTATTCAGGATATGAATGATTTTCTGCCCTAATCGGGTGAAGAATACTGAGTTGGCAATTTGCTTTTCGCCATCGGTATAGAGATTGGGGTCTGAGTTGTGCACAAACACAAGATCCAGATCTGAGCCATAGGACAACTCGATACCGCCCAGTTTGCCGTAGCCAATAACAATGAAGTCTGGATTACAGGGTTCACCGGCAGATTTCTGAGGTGAGCCATGCTTGTCGGTCATGATCTTCCAAGCCATATCTACGACAGACTCAAGAATGACCTCTGCAGTCCAGGTCAGGTAATCACTGACTTTCATAAGCGGTAGAACACCAGTGATTTCTGAAGCAGCTACCCTAAGTAGATGAGCATTTTTGAAGTAACGCAGGGTATCCATCTGCTGTTCAATATCTTCTTCCGGAATACGTAAAAGCTGTTGCCTCAGTTCGTTTTCCAGTTGTTCTTTGTTCGGTGGTGAATAAAGGCTGCGGGCATCGATCAACTCATCCAGCAGCAGTGGTTGTAGGGCCAGTTTTTCTGAGAACCAACTGG
>JASBRM010000393.1 GCA_030149405.1 Neptuniibacter sp.
ATGCAGGATATTCGCCGCATCTGCGAAGTTCCAACGGATGAAGATCGAGAATGGTTCCCCGAGTTTGCTGGAAAGGATTGGCTTGAGACACTCGATGATGCGATGCGTAACTATAAAGATGAGAGTTTCATACTGCAGTTCCTGTCACCAAGACTGATACGCGAGCTTAAGCTGTTTAATATTATGGATGATAGTAGTCGACCAACATTGGAGGTCACATCCATACATGATGAACTCGGTTACCGTAAAGTCCGTGAAAATCTCTCATCCCAATACAATCTCGGCAATCGTGAGCCCAATATTCAGGTTTATAACGTCGATGTCAGGGGTGATCGAAGCCTGACCCTGCGTCATTACATGCATAACCAGCAACCGCTGGGGGAATCGACTGACGAAGTTCTACGACATATTCATCGTTTGTGGGGATTTGATATCCGTCTGGAATCAGTCATGCCGGATGGCACAGTTGCTAAGACTTATAACTGCCCGGAAATTCTTACTGAAGGCGAAATGGAACAATTAATCTAAGGCTCTTTGTTCCATACCGCTTTTTTCAATAAGGGGAGTACCGTTATACTCTTATCTATATGTCATTTAGCCTTCAAGGGACCACCATGGACTGCCTGTTCTGTAAAATTATAAATAAAGAGATTCCAGCGGATATTATTTATGAAGATGAGCATGTTATTGCTTTTAACGACATCAGCCCACAAGCACCCACACATGCCCTGATCATCCCTCGTAAACATATCGCAACCCTGAACGATATTCAGGGCGAGGATGAAGCTCTTGTTGGCCATATGGTCAAAACGGCCGCTACGATTGCCAAACAGCTCGGCTTCGATGAAGATGGCTACCGCACTGTATTCAACTGTAATCCGCACGGTGGCCAAACCGTCTACCATATCCATCTTCACCTTTTGGGTGGTAAACCAATGGGATGGCCTCCCTACCAGGAAACCTTAAAAACGCCAGTAGAATAGAACTTAGCCGGGCAAACCTCATCCTAAATGTTGTATTGCCCAGTCAAGAGCTGCGTTCTATATTCAGATACTAAATTCAATCTGATAAATCAGGTGACCAGTATTTATGGTTCAGGGAAGTTCAGAACAGAAAAATAACAATGAGCAAGCCTCCCTGTTCCAGGCATTCGTTCCCGCCTACCCTTTCAGGCACAAAAGCTACAATTCAGCTCTTGATACAATCCAGTCGACCCTTGAACATAAAAATGCGGTCATTCTGCAGGGCCCTGAACGCACCGGTAAAAGCACTCTGATAGAAGAGATCAAACAGTTCTATCAGCAGAAAGGGGTGGAGGTCATTTCGTTTACCACAGCGGTTAATACGCCTCGGCAACTCTATAGCTTACTGGCCGAAGCGCTGCATGTACCCAAGCTCAAGAAAGATCTGGTTGCGGCACTTATTAATGCCAGGAACACGGGAAAATACTGCCTAGTTGTCATGGATGAATCAGCCGTAAACTCCTCCGCTGCGACCTCTGAGGCCATGCGAAAGCTATGTGATCCTGCCTCTAAAACGGCCGGGGCCATTAAAGTTATTGTGGTGTGTACGGATTATCTGGTTATACATACCAAAAACACCTATGAGACCGACTTTCATGATTGGATAAAAAATATCGTTCCCCTGCAGGCATTGAAAGCTGAAGAGTTGGAAGCACTGACTCATTATCTTGCCGGTTTAAAGAACTGTTCAACTCCTCAATTTGAGACGGGTACAGACATTGAGCTTATTGAACGATCTAAAGGCAAAATTGATAGCCTGATCACTTTAATAAACCCATTAATTGATGAAGCCGTAATTAGCCAGTCCCGGTTTGAACCCGAAGATAAAGGAACTCACCCTCTGGATTCCAGGCGATCCAAGTATTACTTTTTGGGTGCCGCCTCTGTTCTGGTGCTTCTTATCGGCATACTTATGCGTTCAGTGATTATCCCTGACATTGAAACTGAGGAAAAATCAGACACGGCTGAAGACGTAGCCATATTTAAGTCTGAAGATCTCAGTGCAGGCCAAGAAGGACAAAGACCCTTTATCAGCCCTCCCGTTCTGGACAAAGCAGAACAACAGGTCTCAGAAAAAGTCAGCCCTCCAACTCAGACCAAGCCAAAAGCTCCAAACATTACTTCTGCACCTAAACCACCGCAGCAAACTGATAAGCCCGATAATAGGCAGTTGAATAAGATTCCTGTTCTGATCGATAACTGGCTTCAAGCTAGAAAAGATCACAACAAAGAAGAATATTTAACCTTTTATGGTAAAAACTATTCCACCCTAACAACCAAAGGTAAAAGCTGGCACAAAGAGCTGGACGCTAAATTTCAAAGTGAGAAGTTGCTGCAACTGAAAAGGGCAAGTCTGGACATAAAGGCTACCGGTAGTAATGAAGCCAAAGTTGAATTCTGGCTGGACCAGATAAACTCAAGGGGGGCGCAGTCCCGTATAAAGAAACAATTGATTCTGAGCAGTGACGGAGTGAATTGGAAAATATCAAACGAACTCGATTTACGTGTGGTTAAGAAACTGTAATTCACCACTCAATATCCATTCTGATGAAAGTCTGCGGCATGGAGGTTAATCCATTCCACAGCGGCTTGCTCCGTATTTAACTCCCGTCCTTCTTCGTTTTTGACCTTCTGTCTGTACTCTTCAATATGGCATATTTGCTCAACCATTCTCACAGCATAAGCTGTTGCCATATCAGAAAAACCAATTCCAAGAAGGTACCCACCATTATCCCGGCGACACCAGATGACATGCCCAATCGTTTTAAATGGTCTGTCCTCAATTGAGATTTGAACTTCAACAAAATCCCCAGGGGAGAGAAGCTTATCGCTATAACAAGACAGACCATTTAAA
>JASBRM010000002.1 GCA_030149405.1 Neptuniibacter sp.
TACAGCAGGTCCGTTCGAGTTCATGATTGCGATTGGTTTCTCGTTTGAATACGTACTGACTAACCTGCTGTTCGTTCCATTTATGTCGGGCGCTGCACACAACGGCGATATGGCGACAGTTACCTTTGGTTTCTCTGCACAGTCGGATGAAGCACGTCATATGACACTGGGTCTTGAGATCATCAAATTCCTGCTGGAACAGCATGAAGACAATGTACCAATCGTTCAGAAGTGGATCGATAAGTGGTTTTGGCGCGGTAGCCGTTTGTTGACCATCGTTGCGATGATGATGGACTACATGCTGCCAAACAAAGTGATGTCCTGGAAAGAAGCTTGGGAAGTGTACTTTGAAGAAGCGGGTGGTGCGCTGTTTAAGGATCTCGCCCGTTACGGCATCAAGATGCCTAAGTACGCAGATGTAATTGAGAAAGAGAAAGAGCACATCTCCCATCAGGCGTGGTGGACGTTCTACACCCACGGTCATGCTGCTGGTTTCCATACCTGGATTCCAACAGATGAAGAGTTGGACTGGTTGTCTGAGAAGTATCCTGAAACTTTTGATAAGTACTACCGTCCTCGCTGGGAACTGGCTAAGAAGATGGAAGCAGAAGGTAAACGTTTCTATACCCAGGGTCTGCCGCAGCTTTGTACTACCTGTCAGATTCCGATGCTGTTCACTGAGATGGATGATCCGACTCAAACTTCTTATCGTGAATGTGAACATGAAGGCGAGCGTTACCACTTCTGCTCTGATGGTTGTAAGGACATCTTTGAGGAAGAACCTGAGAAGTTTGTTCAGTCCTGGCTGCCTGTTCACCAGATATTCCAGGGCAACTGTGGTGGTCCGGATGTTGGTGATGTACTGAGCCAGTTCTACCGCATGAATGTGGGTGCGGATAACATGGATATCAAAGGCTCACCAGACGAAGAGCGCTGGAATAAGTGGAAAGGTGTTGCCTGATAAAGGCACCTGCGAACAGGTCTTGAGCTTTCTCTGTGGGTACTAACTTCTTAAAAAACGATAAATCGTTTTAGTACCCACCCTACGGGACCTACAGAGCGATCCAATTCCTGCGTTAACGATTTTCGACAGACCCCCAGTATGTCTGTAATCGTTGCCTTGATCTTGAATCGCTCTGTAAGTCAGAGGCGCACAAGACCTATTAGCAGGTACCTAGGTGCTCCAAAAAATAATAACGGTGGTTTGTCATGATGAGCCACCAATGAGATCAGGAGAATAACAATGCCTGTACAAGCTATTACGCCGGACTACAAAGGCGAAGTCATGGATAAGCGCGAAAACTTTGGTGATAACCAAGTGGTTTACGTGGGTTGGGATCATCATTTGATGTTCTGTGCTGCGTTCGCTTATCCGGTACCACCACAGATGCCTTTCAATGCTCTGTTAACTGAAGTAATGCCAACGACTTTTGGCTTGCACCCTGAGTTTGAAAAAGTGAACTGGGAAACTGCAGAGTGGTTATTAGACGGTCAGCCGTTTATTCCACAGCTGGATGTATCACTGGAAGAGCAGGGGATTGGTCACAAATCTCTGTTGCGTTTCCAGACCCCTGAACTGAAAGGATTCCAGAACGCGGGTGTATAACCCGCGCTTTGTGGAGAATATTTATGAGCTATGAAGTAACCATTGAACCCACCGGCGATGTCATCGAGGTGGAAGAGGGGCAGACCATTCTGGATGCTGCACTCAGACAAGGGGTTTGGTTGCCGTTTGCCTGTGGTCACGGCACCTGCGCAACCTGTAAATGTCAGGTAACTGAGGGTGACGTTGAGATTGGTAATGCTTCACCCTTTGCCTTGATGGATATGGAGCGGGATGAGGGAATGATCCTCGCCTGCTGCGCAACTCCGGAATCGGATCTGGTGATTGAAGCTGACATCGATGTGGATGATGACTTTGAAGGCTATCCGGTACGGGACTTCAAAGGCATCGTCACTGAAATTGTGGAGCTGTCACCCACCATCAGAGGCATTCACTTTGAACTGGATGACGCCATCGATTTTCAGGCGGGTCAGTATATCAACCTGAACATCCCGGGTGTGGAAGGTTCTCGAGCGTTCTCTATTGCGAACAAACCTTCTGATAACCAGAAGCTGGAACTGCATGTGCGAATGGTTCCTGGTGGTGCCGGTACGACTTATCTGCATGAAGAGTTGAAAGTTGGGGATGAGCTTGAAGTGTCAGGCCCTTACGGTCAGTTCTTTACCCGTTTGTCGGATCCTAAAGGGGCAATCTTTATTGCTGGTGGTTCGGGCTTATCCAGCCCTCAATCCATGATTCTGGAAATGATCGAGAAGGGCGATCCCCGCGACATCTACTTATTCCAGGGCGCCCGTAATGTATCTGAACTTTATAATCGTGAGATCTTTGAAGCCTTGGATCAGTCCCATGACAACTTCCACTATATTCCGGCCCTGAATGCGCCGGAGGAAGACGATAACTGGGAAGGTTATAACTGCTTTGTACATGAAGCGGTGAATGACTACTTTGATGGTAAGTGTGATGGCCATAAAGCGTATTTATGTGGGCCACCTCCTATGATTGACGCAGCTATTACAACTCTGATGCATGGCCGTTTGTTTGAACGTGATATCCATATGGAGCGCTTCTATACAGCCGCAGATGGTGCAGAAGAGCAAACTAAATCGGCTCTGTTTAAACGGATCTGATTTTTAAAAAATCGCTAAGCCCAAAAAAGCCAGCAATAAGCTGGCTTTTTTGTGTTGGTAACCGTATTTATATCAAGTTAACTGGTGGCTGCTTTTGATTGAGTGCACTGGTCAACCAGATAGACAATTGATTGGTAATCTATGCCTGAATGGTGACTCAAACCGATCTCACAGGTACGACTGGTGGAGTAACCACTGTTACAGCCTTCAACCTGAGTTGCTAGTGTGCTCAGTGCCGATTCATTCAGCTCCGGGGTGGTGAAACCTTTGTCACCTGCGAAACCGCAGCAGGTAATCTGATCAGGAATCACCACATTCGTACTGCACGCTTGCATGAGTTCAACAATCTTCTGATCCAGTCCCATTCTGCGGGCAGAACAGGTGATGTGCAGAGCAACTTTGTCATCAACTGGTTTGAAATCCAGCTTATCCATCATAAAGGTATGGATGAAATCCACCGGTTCAAACAGTTTGATCCGTTCGTCCAGATGATCTTTGAGCTGCATGGTACAAGGGCTGGTATCACAATAAACCGGAATCTCTCCGTTATTGCTGGCTTCAAGCAGCATCTGTACGGTTTCCGCTGCTTTCGCATCGGCCTGATTAAACATGCCTTTGCTCTTAAATGGCATACCACAACATTGCTCTTTCAAACCCTGTGGGTAGATCACTTCAAAGCCCGCTTTACGTAGCAATGCTTCGGTTTTATCAACCAGTGCGGTTTGTTCTTCAGCTCCACGAGCGGGCCCCATTGTGCGGCTGGCACAGCTTGGAAGGTAAATAACCTTGAGGGCATTATCGCTGGAGTTTGCTGTATCGTTCTTATTGTCAGTAGTAATGATTTTCGGTGCTGGAGTCGGCATTTCCGGGCTCCAGTAACCAATCTTATTACCAGAGATTTTTCGGGCCGTGCGAGTAACAGCGCCCATGGCTTTACTGCCTAAAACTGCGTGGCTGGCGTCCGCTACACCAAAAGCCGCTTTGGTTGCCGTTGTGACTGTGCCAAAGTGGTTTGCGATCCACTCAGAGACTCCTTCACGACTTTCATTTTTGTCGTGGCGAAGCTGTCTTACCAGATCTCCGGTGTTGATACCTACCGGGCATACGGTAGAGCAAAGTCCACAACCAGCACAGGTATCAATAGCCATGTAGTCATATTCATCGGCAAAGCTTTTTTGGTCTTCGCCATCAAGTAGCGCCAACTCTCGTTTGCCTATAATGCGTTGCCTTGGGCTTAACGTCAGATTACGAGAAGGGCACATACGTTCACAGAAACCACACTCGATACATTGATCGACAATATCACTCACCGCCTGCATAGGTTTCAGGTTACTGATATGCAGTTTAGGGTTCTGTGTGATCATGACATCAGGGTTAAGAATGCCCTGTGGGTCGAAGATGCGCTTGATCTCCAGCATGACGTTGTAGGCTTCATCGCCCCATTCTTTTTGTACGAATGGCGCCATGTTGCGGCCAGTACCATGTTCAGCTTTAAGTGAACCGTCATATTTATTGACTACAACATCACAGACTTCATCAATAAAGCGTTCATAACGGTCAATAGCTTCTTTGCTGCCGAAGCCTTGCGAGAAGATAAAGTGTAGGTTGCCGTCCAACGCATGGCCGTAGATTACACCGTCATCATAGCCGTGTTTCTGCATCAGCTGTTGCAGATCGGTAAGAGCATCCGCCAGAGTTTCTATTGGGAATGCGACGTCTTCAATCAGTGCGGTTGTGCCTTTAGGGCGGGTTGCACCCACTGCAGGGAAGATCCCTTTACGGATGTTCCAGTACGCCTGGTACTCAGATGGCTTGTCGGTAAAAGTTGCAGGTACCACTAATTCCAGATCAGCAATTTCGGTCTTGATAGTAGCGATGTTAGCTTCCAGAACTGATTGTTCATCGGCCTCAGCCTGCACCAGAATCGCGGTAGCACCTTCAGGTACATCAGCAATGTAATCCGGTACGCCATCCATATGCTGAACCGCTTTCAGTGCAAAGTAGTCGATCATCTCCGCAGCAGAAACCGGCGTCTTATTCAGTTTGAAACGGGTAACGGCAATACTGGCGGTACGGATATCCGGGAAGACCAGGAATGCTGAAGCTTTGAGCGGATACTTGCGGATGGTGTTGTGGGTGATTTCAGAGATGAAACCCAACGTGCCTTCTGAGCCAATCATCAGGCGGGCGATCATGTCGATTGGATCGTCCCATTCAAGCAGTGAACGCAAGCCATAACCGGTAGTGTTTTTAACTTCGTATTTACGCAGAATACGTTTACTCAACACTTCATTGCTGCGTAGTTGTTTGGCGAGCAACTCCACTTCAGAAATCATGGATGCATGGCTTTTTCTGAAAGCAGACCGGCTTTCTTCACAACCTGTATCCAGTACGGTGCCATCCAGAAATACAAAGCGTGCAGATTCCATAACACCGTAGGTATCCATGGAGTTCATGCCTGCCGCGTTGTTGATGGCAATGCCACCTACAGTGGCAGCATCAATCGAGGCGGGCATTGGCGCAAGCTGACGTTCAAGAGGAGCCAGATATTTATTGGCATCACCACCCAAAACACCGCATTGCATGCGGATTTTTTTACCATCTTCGAGAATTTCGTAATCTTTCCAGTCTGGAGTCAGTGACAACATGATTGAGTCAGTAATCGACTGCCCCGATAGACTGGTGCCTGATGCCCGGAAGGTAATTGGCAGGTCCATCTCTGTGGCAAGAGCCATCAGACGTATCATCTCTTCTTCTTTAGCGACCTGTACGATCACCTTTGGCATCAAGCGATAGAAGCTGGCATCGGTACCGTAGGCAAGGGTACGGAGGTAATCGGTAACAATCCGTTTTTCGGGGATGAACTCGGCCGCTTTGCCGATGAACTCCTGATACTTATCTTGTTGCATGATGAAATCCTGTCAGTTGCAGCTTGCTTATTATCGTTTTAAGACAGGTTACCGAATCACTATACTTGTATTAAGATATGTAATCGAATTTGATTGATTCTAAAAGTTTAGTAATAAGATTGATAAAAGGTCGGTGATGAATAATCTGGATGATATGTTGCTGTTTGCCCAGGTGGTGAAGTTAAAGTCATTCAGGGCTGTGGCTGAACAAAAGGGTGTTGCCAGTTCAGTGGTCAGCAAGCATATCTCACGACTGGAGCAGCATCTGGGCGTTCAGTTATTGATTCGAACTACTCGAAAACTGAATCTGACTGAAGCCGGAGAGGAGTTTTTCCAGCATTGTCAGCAGTTGGAAAGCGGTGTGGCTTTGGCAGAGCAGGCGGTGTCCCTCCATGCGGAACAACCAAAAGGGGTGCTGCGTATCGCCGCACCTATGATCTCTGGTCAATATTTTTTACCTGCTGTGATTGATCAGTATCTTAAAACCTATCCTCATATGAAAGTTGAGATGGAGATTAAAGATAGTTTTCAAGATCTGATCTCTTCGGGTTTCGATCTGGCCATTCGAACCGGTACTTTATCTGATTCGACTCTACGTGCTCGTCAGTTGGTTAATTCCCGGTGGTACGCTTATGCAGCTCCCGAGTATCTGGAAGAACATGGGGTGCCGGGTAGTGTATCTGACCTTGAACTGCATAATTGTCTGGAGTTTCACTATCAGGAAACCGGTGCAAGCGAGTGGCCGGTGACGGTGAATGGGCAACCCGATAGCATCAAAATCAGTGGTCGCTTTCAAGCCAGTTCTTTGGTGAGCTTACGTGAAGCCGCAGTTGCCGGTATGGGCATCGCCTTTATGCCGGTTTATCTGGTAAGGGAACAGATAAATAGTGGTCAACTGGTGCCAGTTCTGCAGGAGAAAATCTTCAGAGACGTTGGGATCTACGCCATCTATCCAAATATTCGTTATGTCCCGAGAAAAATTAGCGCATTTATCGAATTATTAGCAGAAGCTTACACAGAGCACTGCTGTGACTTTCACTAGGGTCTGCTAACACTAATTTCTTCGCCCCTGCTGGAGGCCATTAGTGTTAACAGGCCCTGGCTTATAATCTCCACCCCTTCATTTACGCCTGTCATTTATAACCTCATAAAAACAATCAGTTAAACCGCATATTAATCTGGGTTAATGATTTGCTTACGCGGTTTTTAATCATTTGATTATTTGATCAAGGATTTGGATTTTATTCTGCGCTTTCTATGCGGAAAATATGGTCTTAATGATCTTAACCTTATGTTATTTAAGGAATAAATATTAAAAAAAGATAGCTGGCACAACCATTGCTCCATCATGTCTGTAGAGGTGTATCTACACCAAAAATTACAGTTATTGGTGATGTAAATATGACGTCGATAATTAAAACAACATACGTCGACAGCCGGGATTCCGGTGAAAATGTGCGTGGTGTGACAGTTAAGCTGGATAAGGTTAAGAAAGCTGCAATCTATGCTGTGGCTCTCCCAGTATTTCTTACAGGATGCGAAGCCCCTCTGAACCTTGAGGGCGTAGATAATGAACTTGAGAAGCAGGTACGTCGTACCGATCAGTTCCAGGGTATAGCGGCGAACGATACCGCACTGGTGGCTGTGGGTGCCGACGGTCTGGTTCTGACCAGTCCGCTGACTGCTCTTGAATGGCAGCGAAGTGTGATTGAAGGATCACCTGCATTAGTAGATGTGGCGGTGTGCTCCGATCAAAGCTTTGTTGCGTTGAGCATGGATAAGAAAGTGTGGTTCAGTGCGGACAACGGCCAGAGCTGGACCGCTTCCCAACTGCCAACACCCGAAGATGTTCTGGATCTGACCTGTGCACCGGACAACAGTGTCTGGGTGGTGGGCAGCTTCTCAACAGTACTTAACTCCTCAAATCAGGGTAATACCTGGACTGAAAATACTCTCAATGAAGATGCCATGCTGACAGGGATTCAGTTTCTGGATCAGAACACCGCATTGGTAACGGGTGAGTTTGGTTTAGTCGCACGCAGTGATGACGGTGGCCTTAACTGGAACCCACCAGAGTATATTCCTAACGATTTTTATACCCAGAGCGCTCACTTCCCTTCAGTTGAGCAGGGCTGGGTAGCCGGTCTCAGTGGCCAGATCCTGTACACCGAAGACGGTGGCATGAGCTGGACCCAGCAGACCACCCCTACAGAGTCACCGTTGTACGGCTTCTATCAGGCGGGTGATCGCCTGTTTGCCTACGGCGATCA
>JASBRM010000005.1 GCA_030149405.1 Neptuniibacter sp.
AGAAGTCGACTGGCCTCCTGTTGATTACGTCGTCAATGGCAAACATACCGGCCTGGCAAGTGATTACCTCAAAGTAATAAAAGATACGACTGGGCTTGAACTGCATATAGTTCAAGGCTTTACCTGGAATGAATTGCTAACCATGCTGGTTGAGCAACGCATAGATCTGCTACCGGCTATTTATAAGTCAGAAAGCCGCGAAAAGCAGATGCATTTCACTGCCGATTACGTCACCCTCCGGCACTATGCTTTTGCGGTGAGCGGTAGAAATGACCTTAAAAGCATCACTGATTTATATGGCAAAACCATTGCTGTACCCAATGGTTACTCCTATCTGACGAACCTGAGTGAAGATCACCCTCAGATAAATACCCTTATAGTCAACAGCACCATCGAAGCTATTGATGCTGTAATCACAGGCCAGGCTGATTCGATCATTGAGAGCACAGCACTTATCAGCCATTACCTCAAAGAGAATAATATTCAGGGACTTAAGCCCGTATTCGCGGTTCAGTTTGGAATCAACGATGTTCATATGGCAACACGGCAGGATCTACCGATTCTCAGGGATATTATCGATAAAGTTCTGTTGAACATGGATAAGAGCTCTAAGAAGGCGATTGCTAAGAAATGGATCGACGCATCCCTCCCTGAGGCTAAATTCGAAACCAACATTTTTACTGCCGAAGAACAACAATACCTCAACCGCAAAAAAGAGCTGAAAGCCTGTATTGATCCATCATGGTACCCCTATGAAGGTTTCCGGAATGGCAAAGCCTCTGGTATGAGTACCGATTATCTGAAGTATTTTGAAGAACAACTTCATATTCCAATCAATATTGTGCAAACGGCATCATGGCTTCAGACACTGGAGTACGCTCGATTACGCAAATGTGATCTGGTTACACTGGCGAGTGATAAACCAGAACGACGAAAATTTCTTAACTTTGCCACTCCACATATGACCGCGCCTCTCGCCTTAGCAACTCAGGCTGACGAAGTATTCTTCTCTGACTTCTCTGAACTTATAGGCAGGCAGATCGGCATCATGCGTGGCTATTCACCTGGGGCAGCAATTAAGCAACAACACCCGGAGATTATTCTTATTGAATACGACAGTATTCTTGACGGTTTAAGGGATGTGCAGTCTGGAAAAATTCTGGGATTCCTCGACTCTGTAGCCACCCTGAGTTATCAGATTCAGGACAGTTACCCAGGAACACTCAAAATCAGTGGCAAGTTTGATTATGACTGGAGTTTTGGTGTGGCCGCTCGTAATGACGAGCCTCTGCTGGTTGAGATTCTTGATAAAGTGGTTCTGGGTATTCCAGACAGTGTTCATACCAGTATCAAAAACACTTGGCTCGGAGTACGTTATGAGCAGGCTGTAGACTACAAAACCGTTTGGCAGATTGTTATCGGTTTTGCTGTAATTCTGCTTCTGTTGCTGGTTAGATACCGCAGGATTTCTCAGCATCGTTATGAAATTTCTGCCAAGAATGCGGAGCTTGCGTCTATTAACCAGGAGCTGCAGGAACAGAAAGCCTCTGCACAGCATATGGCGAGCCATGACCTGCTGACCAGCCTGCCCAACCGTGCTCAACTTTTACATCATCTGGAACATGCCATTCAACTTGCCTACCGGCAGAAGAGCAAAGTGGCTGTACTGTTTATTGATCTGGACCGTTTTAAATATGTGAATGACTCACTGGGGCATCATATAGGTGATGAGCTGTTACGTTCTGTGAGCAGGGTTTTGGCGCAGAGAGTGCGTAAAACGGACACCCTGGCCCGCATTGGTGGAGACGAGTTTATTCTGGTGATGGAAGCCTTCGAAGATGAGAACTCCCCTTCACTGGTTGCTCAGAGCATGATAGATGCTCTTAAAAAACCTTTTACCATCGCAGAACACCAGTTCCAGATCTCCGCCAGTATTGGTATTGCTCTATACCCTGACGACAGCCATGAAATTCATACTCTGATTAAGCATGCCGATATTGCCATGTATCAGGCTAAGGATCTTGGACGTAACCAATTCCGTTATTACACTCAGGAATTGTCTGAAAAAACGGAGAAAAGACTGGAGATTGAATCTGCTCTGCGTGAAGCATTGAAGCAGGATCAATTCCGTTTGGTATATCAACCCATTATCAACTTACGTACGTCCAAGGTAAGCCATGCTGAAGCGCTGATTCGATGGGATCATCCAACCATGGGCACAATCAACCCAGTGGACTTTATTCCTATCGCCGAAGAAAACGGCTTGATCCATGATATCGGCCTGTGGGTGTTCAGAAGAGCCTGCCAGCAGCTCAGGGAATGGCAGGAACGAGGCGTGGGTGTGCCAAGTCTGTCCGTGAATGTATCCAGCATACAGTTCCAGCGAAACAGTCTGATCGATAACTTTAAGAAAATTCTGCAGCAGGAAAGTATTCCGGCAAGTGCGATCAACATCGAAATTACTGAAAGCCATCTGATGGACCAGACAGAGCGTAATATCGCGTTCCTGAATGCCCTCAAAGCATCAGGGCATTCAATCTCAGTTGATGACTTTGGTGTCGGTTATTCCTCAATGAGTTATATGAAACGATTACCGCTGGATGTTATCAAGATTGATCGTTCCTTCATTAGCGATATTCCTGATGACAAAAATGACGTTCAAATCACTCAGGCAATTATCGCTCTGTCTCACAACCTCAGCTACATCTCAGTCGCTGAGGGTGTAGAGAATATTCAGCAGATGGAAATATTACGAAAAATGGGCTGCCATTATGCTCAGGGATATTTCTACAGCAGACCGTTAAATGCAGATGAGTTCGAAGCCAAGGTAGAAACACTAAACAGCTATAGCGAAACCGTCAGTTAAACCGATTTCGACCCGAAAAGATTATTCGGGCAACTGACTGTTGGTGAACTGCTCTGTGACAGATAGCTTAGTTTTGTTGTTAACTTCGATTCTAGAAGCCGCTTCTATGGTCCGCTCAAAGCGCTCAATTATTTCGGCCAGGTCATAGCCTCTTTTTGACGGCACACGCAACAAAGGAAGCCCTACTTCTTCACACAACTGATCTAAAAACAGATCCTGTTTCTTGAAGGTCTTTTTATCGAACTTATGATCATCCAGTTCAACCGCACAGATAACCTTTCGGCTATCTTTCTGAACCACCAGATAATCGAAGATGTAGCCCTGTAGTGATTTTAAGGCTTTCTTTTGTGCTCTTTTAGACAGGCTTTGTTCGGGTATGAGTATTTCGTTGACCGGTACTTTACAGACGATATCGAAACGGTCACCCACCGCTTTTTCCAGCACAGGGTGAAACATCCTCTCGTTAAGAGATGTTGTCGTTTTCTGAGCAACAACAGGTGCTCGCTTTTTGAGTAATACCAGCAACAGGGCTAGCCCCAAAACAGCAATAGCTGACAGGATCAGGATTGGATCGATCACGAAAAAAGCTCAGATAAGAAAATCGCGGCAATGGTACATTTTGTTTCGGGGAAAAGCACCCCCCAATACTTGGGGGAATGCTAAATGATGTCTAATTTAAGACTAGTGTTTATGCAGCACTTTCTTAAGATCGGGGATAGGTCTGCCTACATGGTAACCCTGAGCATGGGTAATCCCTGCTTTGGATACCAGATCCATCACTTCCTGGTTTTCCACAAATTCTGCTACCGTCTCGACATTCAGTTCCTGTGAAAGCCGAGCGATGCTGTTCACAAACGCCATGTCCCTGGAATCATTCGCCATATTGGCAATAAATTCACCCTCAATTTTCACAAAATCGATCGGTAGATGCTTTAGATAATGGAATGATGAGAACCCGGAACCAAAATCATCAATAGCCAGTTTGAATCCCTGATTCTTAAGTTCCATGACAAAGCGCTCCAACAGACTGATATTTTTAACCGTGTCACGCTCAGTTATCTCAAACACCACTTTTTCTTTATCAATACCATGGTCCGCCACTATTTTAGTGATCGTTGCCATAAACTCACTGATTACAATCGAACGTGGCGACAAATTGATAAATACCAACCCTTCGTAACCGGTTTCCTGAACCTGAGCGAAAGCCTTATCCATGACGATATAATCCAGAAGGTGAACCTTACCAATTGATTCAGCAATTTCGATAAACTCACCTGCACTGAGAAGCTGATCTCCCGACTGAGGGATTCGACTCAGGACTTCTACCGCTCTTATTTCACCATTAGTGGCGTCTACAATCGGCTGGAAAGCAGGAATCAGTTCACGCCGCTCGATTGCTCGGGTAACCAGAATGGTTTTGTCGGACATCTCTTTGAAGTAATCAACCAGTTCATCCTCATCCGGAAGAGCGATCTGGTCCTTACCTGCATGTTTAGCCCGGTACATCAGGTTGTCCACAAACATGAACAGGTCCTTTTTGTTTGTAGCATGATCAGGATAAATCCCCATGCCTAAAGACGCTGTTAGTTTGAGTTCAGTATTCGGATCATAGGTAATCGTGTATGTTCTGATCGCATTCAGGACTTTTTCGGCCACCAATGAGGCTTGAGAAGCACTGCTTTCAGGAAGAACAATTACGAATTCATCACCTCCGTATCGGGCAACTACCGCCTCATTACCTAAAACCTCTTGCAGTTTTTCTGAGAAACCAGCCAGCAGTTTGTCACCCCAGCTGTGACCATAACCATCATTAATGGCTTTAAAGTTATCCAGATCCAATAACAGGAGTGCTACCTGATATTTGTGTCGATCAGCACGATCAAGTTCATAGTCCAGCAACTCCCAGAACATGCGCTGGTTGTAGAGATTGGTCAGAGGATCACGGGTTGCATAGTATTCAAGGTCTTTGGTGTATTTATAGATAGCACGAACCGAACCTACAACGTTCAACAGTGTAGAAAGAATACTTTCAAGAACCAGAAGTTTTGTGGAATCCTGGATAGTTTGGGAATGCACTCCAATCCCGACAATCCCACCGATTTTAGGTGTATCCACCAGCAATGATTTAGTTTGTAGCTCTACGGTTTCCTGATCCAGATCCAATGGCTCGGCGTAATCATCCACAACATTGTGATTCAGGTTTAGGCCACCAAAGTTAAGGCTGCCTTTTTCACTTTCCAGACGCTTTAAGATCGCCTGTTCCATTAACTTTTTGGTTTTGTCTGTAGGTGGTTGTAACCAAAAAACTTCAAGGTCAAACACCTCATCTTCAACCTTAAAAACTGAGAACATGGTGTAAACACTCATCACCCGGTTGATATCAACCATCAGATTGTTCACATGTTCCCGCCAATCCCGAACAACTTCAGATGTAATGACAAACTTTTCGAGCAGACGGATCTCAAATTCCAGCAGGTCTTTATCTACTGCTATTTCGTTCAGCTTTAGTGATAAAAGTTTTACCTGATCAAAAATTTTCTGCAGCTCTTTGAAGCCAAGCTTCTCTTTATCCTGTTCGATCAAAGGCAGATCCGAGATGGACTCAATGCTTTCAATGCGTTTGGCCAGATGTTCTATAGAGCCATCAATTCGTTTGGAAATTTGACGAGTAGCCAGAAAGGCTAAGAGGAGAGGTAAAGGGGAAACTAACAAAAGAGTAAGTATCAGTTCCTTGTTTGCATTCAACAGTGACCGATCAAGTTGCTGGGTCACTTCAATCATACCAAGTGTATTGCCTTCCTCGGCATTGGTATGACAGTTAGTGCAAACCTCTTTAGCATTCAGGGCATAGAAATAGCTGATGCTGTCTTCACGCGTCACTAATTGTGAAACACCCGTATTAAGCACCTCACGGTGCATATCTGACATTGCAAGTGTATCCATCTCGCCGAATCTCTCGGTTACCAGAGCACCTCGGTAAATATGAATACTTAAATCACTGGACTGATTGTCTTTTTCAAGTTGCTTGATAAAAGTTTCAAGCTGCTGTCTGTTCCAACCCTGGCTCATCACCAGATACATGGAATTAAAGGTCTGCTTCGCGACTCTTTCTGCACTCAAACTCGCGTTTTTTTCAACGCTGTTGGTGAATGCATAATGAGTCACTAAAACCAGCACCAAAAAACCAAGGGCTGAGAAAAAGAACGTCCGTTGTAACAAAAAATTTCGGATTGAGGTAGCAGAACGCTTATCCACAATAACCACACTAAGCTGTATATAATTTTTATGTTATCAAACATAGGCCTCTCCCCAGAGCCCTGTTTGATTTATGCAAACAAATTAACAAAAAATCTTTATATTTCATACAGCTAAAAATTTAAGAAAAACAAAAACAGTATGATTTTTATATTATTTTGTTATCCATATATATCAAACTCTGTATTCTTTTCAGCAATTCATATCGATTCCAAAGTGCACAAAAACAGCCAAAAGCTACAAATAACGGTAGTTTCAGAGGAGTTAACCCCTGACCTTCAGGCACAAAAAAGGGCAGTGATTAACCGCCCTATTTCAACGCAACGAGTAACGTGATTATTTTGCTTTTTTCAGCAATTTTTTCAGCTTTTTCAGCTTGCCTTCGTGTTTAGCAATTTTTGCTTTACGCGCTTTGATCTGTTTTTTAACAGCTTTTGCTTTTACCTTAGCCATCGAACTCTTCCCCTTGATGTTTTTATAACAGAGCACACAAGCCGAACAGTAAATTCCTTACTCTTCTTCCTGCTGATTCTCCTTAAGAAATCCACGTATAAACCTACGTATTTCTCTCGCAGCACTGGTATCAAGGTCCTCACATAATGAGACAAACGCATCGCGCTCCTCATCATTTATGCGGATCACTAGTTGGCTGTTTTTCTTTTTTGCGCCCTTCTTCCCAGACATAATACAAAAGCCTCGAAACAATAATGAATGCAAGAATACATGAAATACAACCTATACCCAACGCATATTCGACAGATACACAATGTATATACGCAAAGTATTTATATACCCAGACCTGCTAAAGTGCAAACCAGGAATAGAAATTTAATAAAAATTAAATAATTAGCTCAGTCTAAGTGCTACAATTCCTTTCTCACTAATCGCAAAACCTCTTCTGTATATGGACACGCTCTCATCCCAATTTGGCGACCTTCTGTTGCGCAGATTCCCACACCGGAAAAATGAACAGCTTCGAGCCTGGGATGCCGCTGATGAATATCTTTTAAATCAGCTACAGGACGAGAACTTATTACCGGGCAGCAGCCGGATCTTAATCGTTAATGATCTGTTTGGCGCACTGACGCTTTCACTGCATCAATATAATCCCTCAACCGTCAGTGACTCATGGCTGTCACAGCAGGGTTTAATAGCAAATGCAACAGAAAACCAGTTATCCACCGAACAGATTAAAATACTCAACAGCCTCGACACTCCCGAAGGGCCATTTGACCTTGTTCTGATTAAGGTCCCAAAAAGTCTGGCGATGCTTGAAGAGCAGCTGATAAGAATCCGCCCCCTTTTACATAAGCAGAGCCGGGTTATTGCGGGAGGGATGGTTAAAGGCATTCACACCTCAACGCTTAAATTGTTTGAAAAGTATATTGGTGCCACCAAGACTTCCCTTGCACGAAAAAAAGCCCGGTTAATTTTTCCAGAATTTAATTTGGAAATGACGACTCCCGAGTCACCTTATCCTTCCAGTTACATTCTTGAGGGTACTCAGCACAAAATTATTAACCATGCTGCGGTTTTCTCACGCGATAGTCTGGATATAGGTACTCGCTTTTTCCTGCAGCATCTGCCTGACTCAAATAAGTATCAAAAGATTGTCGATCTAGGTTGTGGTAATGGCCTGGTAGGTCTGATTGCCGCCGAAAAAAATCCAGATGCTGAACTCTGTTTTGTGGACGAGTCATTTATGGCCGTAGCCTCTGCGGAAGCAAATTTCCGGGAGGCATTTGGCACTGAAAGATCTGCAGAATTCAAAACAACGGACTGCCTCAACGGCATTACACCTTCCAGTTGCGATCTTATTCTGAATAATCCGCCTTTCCACCAGCATAATGTTGTCGGGGATTTTATTGCATTACAGATGTTTCGGGAGGCAAAACAAACTCTCAGGAAACAGGGCGAACTTTGGGTCATAGGGAATCGCCATCTGGGGTATCACAGTCGTTTGAAAAAGCTCTTTGGGAACTGCGAAACAGTCGCCAGCAACAAAAAGTTCGTTATCCTTAGAGCAATCAAGCAATAACCCTTATATTCACTGCTCTTCTGGTAAGTCATGAAGCCGTTTGCGGAAGCAAAACCTATAGGCTGCAGCCGGGAAGTAATCTGAACATCACCACAGCAAAACCAATTCAACAACCATTCTTGCTATTCTGTATCATCAACCGCATAAAAACCTGTTCTAATCTCACAGTAGTTTAGTTAGATTAAGAAAATCTGATATACGCCTTAATGGCGTAAGCATTTGTTTATAAACCTATCGATCTGTTTGAAAGATTTTCAGAGGGCGCTTCATGCATACATTACTCACCATCCACCTTCTTTCTGCCGTTATATGGGTAGGGGGAATGTTCTTTGCCTATGTCTGTTTAAGACCTATAGCCGCTTCAATGCTCGAGCCACCAACCAGGCTGAGCCTGTGGGCTGGGGTATTTAAGAAGTTCTTCTTGTGGGTATGGATTTCTGTTGCCGTATTGATCCTGAGCGGTCACGGCATGATTGCCATCTATGGAGGATTCGCGCAGATTGGTACACATATTCACATTATGCTCGGCCTCGGCTATCTAATGATTGCCCTCTACGCATTTTTATATTTCATGCGCTACAAAAAACTGTGTCTGGCTGTAGCAGAAGAAAACTGGCCTTTAGCTGGTACTTACCTGAATAAGATTCGACATATCGTTGCGGTGAATCTAGTACTTGGTCTGCTTACAGTAGCAGTTGCATCGGGCGGCAAATATCTATTCTAATTGGCGCAACCCCGAAAACGAAAAGGGCTACCTTTAAAAGGTAGCCCTATCGCAAGCTTACAAGCTATTGGGGGAAATACAAAAAGAGGCCGGTGACAGACAACCACTTTTTGGTCAAGAAGCTTACTTCTCTTTATCTTCGTTCATCAGTCCACGAACTTTGAAGAACGCCCAGCACATTGCAGCAGTCATGCCTGCGATCATCGCCAAGCTAGGAACCAGAACTTCCATACTGTATACGTCAACCATTGTGGTAACCTCTCTAAAATTTTTTATCATTTCACCCGTAGTGACTGAGGACTAGGTTAACGTTTTATTCATTAGCAGGTATTGATACAGCTCAAATAATGCACTGTTCAGTAATATGAAAAGTTTTAATGTTGGTTCCCTTTAGTTTGAAAATTCTCATTTTCTGAACCATACCTTCTTATACACGGTTGAGGAGGACTACCAATGCCACATCAGACTAACGCCTGGACAGAACGACAGCTGGAAAAGATGAATCAGGAAGATTTCATGGTAGATTTTCTGGATACATTCAAGATTTCACCTGTTGTAAGTGATTCGGACCAAACCATCGATGATATGCAAGAAAAGCTGCATCGAGTGGAAAAACAATTAGAAAGATAATTCCCTGCATAGACAGGCATAGAGAACGGCGACTATTAAGTTGCACTGCTATTTAAGGCGAATCGCCACAAAAAAGCCGCTCAATTGAGCGGCTTTTACGTAATAAATACTAACTTAGGCCTGACTTAGTCACCGTTCATAGCATCTTTAATTTTCTGGTCTGTTTTGTACTGACTTAATGCGTACACAGACCAGATTGCAGCTGGAATCCAACCAATCAGTGTCAGTTGTAGAATCAGGCAGATAATGCCCGCAATTGGGCGGCCGATGGTAAAAAACTGCAACCATGGAATCAATAAGGCTAATAACAAACGCATGATTTTTTCTCCTTCACTATGCCGCTAAGGCCAGCTTGCTCAAATTTATTCTATTTCAATTCTACCAGCAGCTAACTCTGCTTCTGAAGCATCCCGAACTTCCATCACTTCAACATCAAAGTTCAGTTCAATGCCTGCAAAGGGGTGGTTAGCATCAACGGTCACTTCATTCTCAGTGATTTTAGTGATGCCTACAATCTGCAGTTCACCGTTTTCATCTTCCATCTGGCAAACCATGCCTTCTTTAAGGTCGGTGAAATCTGCAAATGACACACGGTCAACTAAAGACACTTTGGACTCATCGCGTAAACCGTAACCCTGTTCCGGTGAGACAGTCACCTGAAATTTGTCACCCACTTCGTGACCTGTCATTGCTGCTTCCAGGCCCGGCACTATATTTTTGTGACCATGTAAATAAGGAAGTGGATTACCACCGCGGGAGCCATCCAGCACCTCTCCCTGTGGATTGACCAATGCGTAATGAAACAAGACCGCTTTGTTATTTTCAATTTTCATCAATTTAATTCTCCAAGGCGCTGACTTATCCATTCACCCAGCGCTTCCATCTGTTCCAAACATACCTCATGTGCCATTGGGTAGGTAGTCCATTGCGGATCTAATCCCATCTGACTAAGATTTTCTAGCGCCTGCTCGCCCAACAGTTTAGGAACAACATCATCATATTCACCATGAGAGACCCAGACTGGGATCTGGTTATTAGCCTCAGTACGCTGCACTTCAATCTCTTCAGCAGTTGCCATATAGGTAGACAAAGCCACCATGCCTGCCAAAGGCTCCGGGTAAGTGAGTGCCGTTTGATAAGTCACGGCTCCGCCCTGTGAAAAACCAATCAGAATGATTTTATC
>JASBRM010000011.1 GCA_030149405.1 Neptuniibacter sp.
TCATCTTTGCTGATCTGACCGGAAACCTGTACGTAACGCTTTTCCCCATCTGTTCTTAAAAACTCATACTGGGGACCACACACCCGTTTCGTTTCCTTAAATTTAGGAAATTCAACTGAAAGCGTATTCAGGGAAGAGTGACTGAGAAATTCAGTAATATTCTTCCCTACTACTTCAGCTTGCGAGCTAACACCCAACAACTCTAACCATGCGTTGTTTACCGCCAGAATATTGCCCCCCATATCCAGGGATTGATAAGGCATGGGTGCATTTTCAAACAGTGATTGAAAACGCTGCTGGCTCTCTTTGAGGCGTTTGGTCGATTCAAGTCGTTCAGAAATATCCCGGGCAATGGCAACCACATAATCCTTATTCCGATATTTAACTAAACGGGCTTTAACCTCCACTGGCAAAATCGAACCGTCTGAGCACCTATGACCAGATATCAACCATTGCTCATCTCCACCTTCTATTTGAGGCATCCATTTATTTAACCAATCATCAATGGAGGTATAGAGCTGGGAAATCTCGGTGAGGCGCATATTGAGCAGATCACCATGATCATATTTTAAAAGGCGGGATGCCTGAGTATTGGCATCCAGAATTCGGGCATCCTCAGCATCAATGATATAAATCGCATCACTTACCTGATCGACCAACTCCTGATAAAAGTGCTTTTGCTCAAGAGCCCTTAAACGTGTTTCAGTATCCTCTAATTCCCGTTTTTTTCTTTCCAGGGTTTCCTGTAGAAATTCGATGTATGAACCCTGTAGAGATTTCGCAATATCATGACGTGTAAGCAGCCCCTTCAAACCGCCTGAACTATCAACAACGACCAACCTTCTGACGCTGTTTTGCTCCATCAATTGACTGGCATCCTGAAGAGGCGTGGTTGGATACACGGTAATTAATGGGGAGGACATTCTGTCTTTGATAGAAACGAGATCGTAATCCTGTTCTTCTGTGGCGATCTTTACCATATCCCGTTCGGTAAGTACGCCGACAGCCTTACCTTCAGCAGTCGCAATAACACAGCTGATTTTCTTACTGCTCATGATTGCCAACGCTGCTGAAACCGATTGTGTTTGGTCGAGGGAAACAACATTTTGACTCATGGAGCCCTGGACTGTTTTCAGCTCAATGAGGTATTCCATACCCAAATGATGCAGAAAGTCCCCTTCACTGACTAAACCCACCAAACGGTTGTCATCGTCAACGACAACAAGGTGGCGGACCTGATGTTCACTCATCAACTGGTAAGCGCCGCCATAACCCATTGAGGCTTTCACACACAAAACAGGTTTACTCATGACCTCTTGCATTTTTAGATCAGAAATATGCCTGGCTTCAGACATTAAACGGATAGCATCCTGCTCAGTGAAGATCCCAACAGGATGATTCACTTCATCAACCACTACCACACTACTGATTGAGCGCTGTTTCATTTCCAGCAGCGCCGTGCCGACAAGATCATCCGCTGTCACCGTAAAAACATCCGGTGTCAGTATGGTCTTAAGCGGAACTGACTCGACTTCAATAGCATTGAGGTTCATTTAGATCCCTTCACACTTAAAAGTTGTATCATTGAATTTCTGTAGGCATCATCGCATGTCATGAGGGATAACCCCTACATTTATTGTTGCTTTTTATACATTTTGACTAGACAAAAATTGACTTATGGCAAGCCAAGTCTTTGATTTACTGGTGGCTGCCGGGTTAATTGTTTTAAAATCCCTCTACATTAGCCAATCCTGAAATAAATAAACATATCCATCTTTCCCTCTCGAGTTGAAAGATCATCCATAAAGAGCATGAACAATGTTTATTTTAGTAGTTATAATTGGCCACCACTTTTTAAATCCTATACAAGCAGGCATCTAGATGAAGAAACAGATTCTTATCGCTGCAAGCCTAATTTTAAGCATGAATGTTACCAACGTGCTGGCAGCAGATCTGGGTAAAGGTACCGCAGCCTTTGAAAAGCAGGATTACGCAACAGCTATCGATGAGCTGAAATCACTGGCCAAGGAGGGCAACCCTGATGCCCTGAATATGATGGGCCAGATGTACGAAAATGGCTGGGGCATCGAAAAAGACGTTAAAAAAGCAAAACGCTTCTACCGCCGCGGCGCATCTTTGGGCCACATGGGAAGTGTAAATAGCCTGCGCGCCCTGAAAGATCAGGAATATAAAGTTGAACTTGAAACAGTCATTCCTGCAGCAGAATCAGGTGATGCAGTTGCCCAGAACAGACTCGGTGTAATGGCTGAGTTTGGTTATGGTATGGATCGCAGTCCAGACCTGGCACTGCAGTGGTACCTTAAAGCCGCTGATCAGGGCCTGGTCGCTGCACAACACAACATCGGCCGTTGTTATAACTTTGGTACAGGCGTGGCGCAGAACTTTGCAGAGGCTGAACGCTGGTACCGCAAAGCTGCCGAACAAGGCCATACAGATGCAATGTTCTTCCTGGGCACTCTGTATTCTAACAATCACGGTGAACAGACAGGTACTGACACTAATATCCTGGCGTATGCCTGGATGCACAATGCAGCGGAACTTGGAAACCCAACGGCAATCGCGATTGAAAAACGTTTGGTAATGAAGCTGAACCCATCTCAGCTTGAAGAAGCTAAAGAATTGGCAGCGGAATACAAAAACACTTATATCGGCAAATAAATCAGCGAGTTAAGTAAACTACGCCAAAGGCGGCCTACACAGGTCGCCTTTTTGCTTTTTAGCTAACACTAATTTATTAAATCTTAAACAAGGATTGGTGATATAATGCACAACCTTTCCTGATGAGTTGGCGGAGACCAGCCATCTGAAGTAACAGCTCAATGCCTAGTGACAACAAAATGAACAGCCTGCAAACACCTCCCACAGACCTTTCCCCCTCAGATGAAACCGGCAAGAGCCTATCGGATTATTTGCCCTCTCTGATCTCGATGTCTTTATTCGCTTACTGTTTATTCTGGCTTGGGCAAAACGAATCGTCCAAACAGATGTGGCTCATGGTTATTGGCGGTCTGCTGGGTGTTGCTCTTTATCATGCCTCTTTTGGTTTCACCACTGCCTGGAGAAATCTGATCATCAATAAAAAGGGCAGCGGCGTTAGGGCTCAGATGCTGATGCTCGCTATCGCTGTGTGCCTGTTTTTTCCCGCTTTAGACAGCGCAGAACTGTTCGGTAATGATGTTGCAGGTTATATAAGACCCCTCGGCTTTTCGGTACTGGTAGGTGCCTTTATTTTCGGCATTGGTATGCAATTAGGTAATGGATGCGCTTCAGGAAACCTCTATCACGCAGGTGGTGGTCAGCTCCGGGCAATCCCAAGCATGTTAGGGTTTATGGTTGGAGGGCTTTGGGCAACATCTGACTATGAATGGTGGACCGGCCTACCACAACTCGCTCCGGTATCTTTCATTGAAACGGCAGGGCTAATTCCTGCGATCATTCTTAACCTTGCCGTCTTCGGTTTGATCGCCCTGTTTACTATCTGGCTGGAAAAACGCAGTCATGGCAGCCTTGAGGCTGATCCTCCATTACAAGGCATCAATGACTGGCGCAAATACCTTAGAGGGCCATGGCCTTTTGTTTGGGGAGCCTTAGCGTTAGCAATACTGAACTTCACTACACTGGCGATAACCGGACGACCATGGGCAGTCGCAGTTGCTTACCCATTGTGGGGCGCAAAACTGGCCATGTTGCTTGAGTTAGAACTTGAGCTGGATTTCTGGAGTTACTGGCTACAACCCGGACGCGAGTCTGCACTAATGGAACCGCTTACCAGCGATGTAAATTCTGTAATGAATGCGGGTGTTTTATTAGGCGCATTTATTGCCGCATCGCTTGCCGGTAAGTTTTCCTTTGAATGGCGATTGCCGCTATTACACTGGTTAGCAGCACTGCTGGGCGGCGTTATGCTGGGTTACGGAGCGACCATTGCATTTGGCTGCAACATCGGTGCTTATTTTGGGGGAATCGCTTCAGGAAGCTTACATGGATGGTTGTGGTTAGTCGCAGCATTTGCAGGAAGCATTCTGGGGAGTTATATTCGCCCCCTGTTTAAGCTTGAAACCAAAACTGTATCCCGAAGCAGTTGCTGATCAATAGTTGTTGGACCGATGAGCCGCGAATTTAAAGAAACCTACGAAGACATTAAAATTGCACCACCCATGAAACGCCTGGGTGCATTCGTTTACGA
>JASBRM010000012.1 GCA_030149405.1 Neptuniibacter sp.
TGCTGCTCCAGAAACGGTAGTAGCTCCGGGTCGCACACTTTCGACCAGTGGGCACGGTTCAGGTTTGAACGTTTTACACCCAGAGTCAGTAAAATAATTAGAGGTAACAGCAATAACCAGTAGGGTTGCAGGAAATGGAAATCACTCAACATTAAGCCCCCTCTCCTACTGCACGACTATTAAGCGCCAGCATGATCATGCTCAGCAGTAAACCCAACAATAATGGCCATTGAAACAAGGGTTCAATCGGCCGATAAAACTCTGAATCCTGCTCGACCGGTTCCAGCTCATCCAGAGCAGCATAGATGCCTGCCAGTTGCTCCAGATTGTTGGCACTAAAATATTGCCCCCCGGTTTTCTCCGCGATGGCTTTCAGAGTTTTCTCATCAATGGCACTGCGTTGAGACGGACTAAAAAAACCATTCAGCATTGATCCCATAGGCCCTGATCTCTGCGCATCACCTGCGACGCCAATTGTGTAGACCTTAACCCCATAATCTTTAGCCAGTTCTGCGGCCGTCATCGGCTCCAGGGTACCGGCATTACTAGTCCCGTCGGTGAGCAAAATTACGATTCGTTGCCGGCTTTCCAGTTCTTTAAACCGCTTCACCGCCAGACCAATGGCATCACCTATAGCCGTTGCGCGCCCTGCCAGACCCGATTGAGCCTCATCCAGAAAGGTTTTAACGGTTTGCCTATCATGGGTTAAAGGTGACTGAAAATAGGCCTGACCAGCGAATAAAATTAACCCTATGCGATCACCTTCCCTACGCTCGATAAAATCGCCGGTAACGATTTTTGTGGCTGTGAGGCGATTAATTAAACGGCCATTAAAACGGAAGTCTTTCTCCAACATACTTTCTGACAGGTCCACCGCCAGAACCAGGTCACGCCCCTGCAGTTGTTGCGGGATCGGCTCGCCCAGCCACTGAGGTTTTGCCGCAGCAGCAACAAACAGAGCCCAGATCAGCAAGGCCAGCATTAACCTAGCCTGCCTTGGTGATTTCGCAGTGCCAGAATGTTGGCCAACGGCACGCTCCATCTGGTCGATAAAGGGTACCTTCAATGCGTTTCTGTTATCCGTCGTAGCAGTTGGCAATAATCGCCTGACCAGCAATGGCAAAGGCAATAGTAGCCAGACCCAGAGGGATGCAAACTCAAACATCATCACCTCCGCGCATTTTCTTCAACCACTGTTGGCAGTTTCTCAACAGAGCTTTACCGTCCAGATCTGGATTAGGTTGGTAAGGGCCTAGGATCAGAATCTCAAGCTCATCCCGTTTTAAGCCCGAACCAGAAGCACATAGAAAATCCAGCCATTCATTACCAGACAAGGAGGCGACTTGAGCTCTAGGGTGCAAGGTCAGAGCCAGGCGTTTCAACAAGGTGTTGCAGTCGATCAGCAGTTGCTGGTTATTCTGATGTTCACGATAATTTTGTTCGATGCTCCGCAGCTCTTGCAAAGCTGCAAGTCTGGGATCCTTTAGTTTTCGCCTTATCACCTTAGCGAGCAGCAATAGGAGAATAAGTACCAATAACATCAACACCCACCATCCAGGGGCCAGTGGCCACCAGCCTATCGCTTCTGGCGCATGTATATCTCGTAAGGGTATCTGGCTAAAGTCCATTACTTACCCCTTTTTCTGAAAACAAAGGGTGTTCATTACTCCGCCAATGAGCAAACTCGACACCACGGATATTATGTAACTTCTCAAGGAAAGTGATCCGCTTCTGGAATTCAGAACGGTAACGCATCTGCTGGCCCCGATCTGCATCCACCAGCAGTTCCCGACCTGCTCCGGCAAAACGATACAGGTTACCCGTGGGCAACTGCGATTCGAGAGGATCAGAAATTAGTACCAGTTTCAGCTCACAGCGCTGTGACAAGCGCATCAGGTGCTGTTCCAGAACAGGATCGGCATCATGAAAATCACTGAACAGGTAAAGAATAGTGCCGCTGCTGAGCAGTGATTCCACTTCAATGAGTTTATCTGCCAGAGAAACTTCCTGGGCTTCGGCAGTGCGCTCAAATGCACCGGACAGGGCTGCGATCATCTGCATTACCTGCTGACGGTTATTTGAAGGTTTGAAGAGGTTGGTTTCATGAGCAGCAAGGATCTGTCCGCCAATCCGGTCGCCGCTGGAAAGCGTGGTCCAAATCACCATCGCGGATGCATAGGACGCCAGTACCGATTTAAAGTGCCCCTGCGTGGCAAAATGCATAGGGGCACGCAGATCTGTAATAACAAAAACAGGGCGTTCCCGTTCCTCACGAAACAGTTTGGTATGTGCTTCGCCGGTACGGGCCATCAGTTTCCAGTCCAGATGGCGGATATCATCTCCGGGCTGGTATTCACGCACATCGTCATACTCCATGCCCCGGGCACGAACGTTACTGAGGTGATGACCTTCCCGGATCGCCATACGTTCACGCTTTTGGCCACGGGCAGGCGGCCAGAATCGCAGGCTGACCAGCTCATCCAGAGTCATTAAATTACGGGCCGCAGGAACCGGCCTTGGGCTGCTTTCACCAATAAACATAGGAAAATGCCTAAGGAACAGCGACTCGCTTAATCAGTTCAGCAATCAGCTGATCTTTATCCATGCCTTTAGCTTCAGCCACATAGCTCAGGCCAATACGGTGACGTAGTACGCTCGGTGCCATCTCCTGAATATCATCCGGAGTCACAAAATCACGTCCCGAAAGCCAGGCTTTTGCCCGTACAGCGCGATCCAGCGCAATAGTCGCACGAGGACTAGCACCAAAGACAAGGCTGCCTTTTAAATCATCGCCATAAACCTCTGGCTGACGAGTCGAGAGAATCAGTGAGATCAGATAATCTTCGAGATTCGGAGCCATATAGGTTTGCATAATTTCAGCACGGGCACTGAAAAGCTCTGCTTCTGACAATACATGCTCGATAACAGTCTCATTATCTGCAAGGCTTTCAGTGTGCTCGTTACGTACCAATTGGAGAATCTCTTTTTCCTGCTCGTGCTGCGGATAATCCACCCGAATATGCAGCATAAACCGGTCCAACTGAGCTTCTGGCAAAGGATAGGTACCTTCCTGCTCCAGCGGATTCTGAGTCGCCATTACCATAAAGAATTTAGCCAGTGGATAGGTGTTACCCGCTACCGTTACCTGACGTTCCGCCATGGCCTCTAGCAGAGCAGACTGCACTTTTGCTGGTGCACGGTTAATCTCATCAGCCAGCAGTAAATTACAGAACAAAGGTCCGGGGCGGAAGGTAAATTCACTCTTCTGAGTGTTATATATCTCGGTACCTGTGATATCACTGGGTAATAGGTCAGGGGTGAACTGAGCGCGGTGAAATTCACCTTCCAACAGATCACTCAGGGCATGAACGGTTCGGGTTTTTGCCAATCCCGGCGGGCCTTCTAACAGAACATGTCCATCCGTTAATAGGGCAATAAGCAGATATTCAATTAGCTCATCTTGAGCCACTACACGCTTTTTTAATTCGTTCGAAAGGGCCAAAAAACGGGCCTGTACCGTTGAATTTTCAGCGGCATCTACAGTTTTTTCAACTGTCATTTTATTATTCCAAACTTCACTACACTAATGAGGATGATTTAAGCTCAATCGTCTTAGAGCACGATCTTACTGCATAGTTCCCTACCAGAAAACGGGCAAATTTCCTGAAATCCAAACACAACCACAGAACCTAAAACTGAATCGCTTTCTCGAATAATCAGCAGAGTTTGTCTAGCCTTACTCAATAACCCGTTTAAGGAGAATCTTAATGTCTGATCATCGCACCTATAAAAAAGTCGAGATAGTTGGGACCTCTCCCATCAGCAGTGATGATGCAATTAAAAATGCCCTCGCTGAGTGCAGCAAAAGCATCGACCATATGGATTGGTTCGAGGTTGTTGAGACCCGAGGGCATATAGTGAATGGTGAAGTTGCCCATTTTCAAGTGACGTTGAAAATAGGCTTCAGGATAGAAGGCAGTTAATTCACCAATTGATGTTCATCTAATGTTCACCTAGGAACCCGCCGGTCTGATGTGCCCAGAGCTGGGCATAGATACCTTTTTGCTCCAGTAGTTCTGAATGGGTGCCCTGCTCAGCGATGTCACCATCATCCAAGACGATCAGGCGATCCAGCGCAGCAATGGTGGATAGTCGGTGCGCTATTGCTATAACGGTTTTACCTTCCATCAAACGGTACAAACTCGTCTGAATAGCGGCCTCAACCTCGGAATCCAATGCAGACGTCGCTTCATCCAAAATCAGGATGGGGGCATCTTTAAGCAATACGCGAGCAATCGCTATGCGCTGACGCTGACCACCGGAAAGCTTAACTCCACGCTCACCCACATGAGCGTCATAACCTGTTCTGCCTTTAGGATCGGTCAGACCAAGAATAAATTCATGGGCTTCAGCTTTTTTCGCAGCGGCGATCATCTCTTCTTCAGAAGCATCAGGCCTGCCATAGAGCAGATTTTCCCGAACTGAGCGATGTAACAGAGCCGTATCCTGAGTCACCATTCCAATCTGAGCGCGTAACGAGTCCTGCTTAACATCACGAAGATCCTGACCATCTACAGTTAGCTGACCGCTTTCAACATCGTAAAAACGCATCAATAAATTCACAACGGTCGATTTGCCCGCACCAGAACGGCCTACAATACCGACTTTCTCACCCGGCTTGATCAATAATGACAGATTCTCGATGACACGCTTATCTTCACCATAGTGAAAACCGACATGATCAAATTTAATCGCACCTTCAGTCACCTTAAGTTCTTTTGCGTTCGGCTTATCCTGAATCATCAACGGCTGTGACAGAGTTTCCATACCATCGGCCACTGTGCCGATATTTTCAAACAAGGCGCTGATTTCCCACATAATCCAATGGGCCATACCGTTAAGCCGGAGCGCGAGCGCAATAGCGATTGCTATCGCGCCAACTGAGATGGAGTCCTGCAACCATAGCCAGATAGACAACGCTGCAACTGAAAAGGACAACAGATGATTGATTGTCTGAACACTGATATTCAAACCTGTGCCGAGACGCATCTGTTTATAGACCGTATCCATAAAGGCATCCATCCCCTCACGGGCATATTCAGATTCGCGCTGAGTATGAGAGAACAGCTTTACTGTTGAGATATTGGAGTAAGAATCCACAATACGACCGGTCATCATCGCACGGGCTTCCGCCTGATCTGTAGATACTTTTTTCAGGCGAGGCACGAAGTACCACTGAATCAGAATATAGAGTAGCAGCCAGATCGCCATCGGCAGGGTTAAACGCCAGTCTGATTGCGCGACCAGAACCAACATGGCAAAGAAATAAACAGTGACAAACATCATCACATCAAGAAGCTTCATCACCGCTTCACGAACCGACAATGATGTCTGCATTACCTTGGTTGCGATACGCCCGGCAAAATCATTGGCATAAAAAGACACGCTCTGGCGCAACAGATAACGATGCGCCAACCAACGAATCGACATTGGGTAATTGCCCAATAGAGTCTGGTGGGTGATTAAGGAGTGCAGTGCTCCCAACAGAGGCAAAGCAACCAAGGGCACCAACCCCATCAGCATCAACGTCCCTGATTCTTCCTCCCAGAAGGTACTACGATCCTTGGAAGCCAACCAGTCAACCAATTGCCCCATAAAACCAAACAGGACGACTTCAAGGATCGCTATGGTTGCCGTAAGCACACTCATCACCAACAAAGGCCATTCAGAACCTTTGGTGTAATGCCGGCAAAAGGCTAATACCCCACGAGGAGGCTGGCCCGGCTCCTGTGGAGGAAAGGCCTCTACAAACTTTTCAAAAATAGAGAACATAAAATGAAAACTGCTGCTGAGATATATTAAGCAGCTTATAGCAGCCGCCTCTATTGAGACAACCAGGAATGTTATTTGAAGCTTGGAGGCAGAGCAGTTTTACTTACTTTCTTAGCTGCTCTTTGACGTAACTGGAGATAAGCAGGGCGTCTTTCCTGGACAGGTCGTCAAACACTGGCATCCCAGGCTTATCCCTTTTCCCTTTACGAATCAAAAGCATAATATCGGAAGCAGACATCTCAGAGCCGGCATTAGCTGGAATGCCTTTGATGAAGTTCCCTCCCCCATCTTTCTCATGACAA
>JASBRM010000022.1 GCA_030149405.1 Neptuniibacter sp.
GCAAACGGCTGAAAGGCATAACCTTCATCCGCCAGACTCCAGTTATAAAATTCAATAAGATTCAGTCGTAGCCCATGGATCACGCCACTGACTACCGTAAGAACAAAGTTGAGAAGATGACCTACGAGCAGGATCAGCACCTTAAACAGCAATCCTATCGCTGGCAGCGCTGCGGCAACATCAACCGCAAGCTGATTAAACGTCACGGCAAGAGAAGCACTGGCTAACCCCAGGGCAAATAGCCGTAAATAACTCAGTACATCACCAAATATTTTGGTAACTCCGGTCAGAGCCAGCAGGCCATCGAGGAAACGTTTTCCGCCCCAGTCACACCTTTCGCTGGAGAACAGTAGAACCATCAATAACCCAAATGCCAGAAGTATCCAGTGCCCAATAACAAAACCTTGAATCCAGCCCCATAATGCCGCGGTTACGCTTAACGCCCAACCAAGTGAACCAATACTCTGCCAGGTTTTTCTTCGCACCCATGCCATCATCAGATTAGCCAGAATTAAATGGGCAGCGCCAATAACGATGGACAGCAACATCATGCTGTCAAAGTCATTGAGATCCATTAACTTAAAGCCCTGCAACCAACCAAAGGGGGCTTCAGCACCAAAGTAACTGCCAACAATGACTCCCCAGACAAAACCGGCTCCTGATAGCGCATAACCCATCGCTTTTAGGCGACGCCCCGACTCCGTAATACTGAGTCTATCCCGGTAGAAAAACACGATGGCCGCAAGCATCAGCGAATAACCCGCATCCGACATAATCAGAGCGAAGAAGCTGACAAAGGAGAAAAACACCACGCGGGATGGGTCCCAGCTACGGTAACCAGGCATCTGGAAAAAGTGTACAACCTCTTCACCACCTGCAAGTGCCGTGGGGTTTTGTAACAACGTAGGCGGGAGTTCATCCTCTGAAGGCGGTGTGACCTGCAACACCATACAATGAGATTGCGCGAAATCGTTGAGTTGCTCAACAGCCTCTTCCGCTATCCAGCCCTGTACTGCAAACACCTCATCATGATCCAGAGTTTCTGCAGATACTTCGGCTCTATGCGCCGCATCTTCAGTACCGGCAATGCAACGCTGCAACAGATAGATCCATCGAGTCAGGGCTTCACGCTCCGCTTCTACGGTTTCGAGCTCTACTTCAATATCTTCCAGTTCCCGCTGTAACTGTTCCAACGGAATTGCGCCGGTATGAGTGCGAACAACGGGCATCTCGTTTAAAGCCGGTTCATCTTTCGAGATCACAGCAATATAGCTGTAGCGGTTATCCCGGTGAACGCTGTGCCAGGGAAGTGAAGTTTTCTCCACTTCTTTCATGCGGTAGTTCGGAACCAGATAAAACCACAAGCGATGACCGTAAAGATCATTCTCATGGGGAAACTCAAAACTACCCCAGGGCTGCAGGTCTTTAATTCGCTTTTTCAGAAAGTCGTGACGTTCAACCAGAGTCAGTCGCCTACTGCGATTCTGGTCTACTTTTTCTGCAACCTCTTCGAGATCAAAATGCCGTTCACTCAGAACCTGTTTACGTTTCTGTTTGCAGCTAAGGAGATAATGCAGAACGCCATGCAACTGTTCCGGGCTGACCTGATGCTCCGGTTTTACCGTCTTCTTTATTTTCTGCAGGGGAATTACGTGCATCACGCCCAGCGACTGAAGATCTTCCAGGATATTGATCTTGTCCTCTGTAAGGCCGACCAAAGTTGCCTTCTGCAGTTTTTGAATACTCATAACTGCATTCTCCTGCGTTTATTCTTGGCAATTTTGGCGCGCACTACGCCGGCACGTTCCGCATCAGACAGGGCGATGCGAATTTTACGAATATTGGCCTGAGCCTCTGGGATTAACACTTTATCGAACAGATTCAGACGTTGAGTGGTTTTCTGCAGACCTTCCTCTAACAACTTTAGGCGCTGTTTAAAAACCTCTATCTCAACTTCGATCTGCAAGGTTTTTTTCTGTAACTGGATCAACGGATCAACCCAGTGCGGCAACAACAATCGTGAATACTGCTGCACATCGATCTCAAAGGCACTGAGTTCAGGTAACTCCAGACCCACCAGATTGATATATCGGATATCCACTTTTTTAACCTGAAGCAGGTTATCCACCTTAATATCCGAAGCAGCCAGCATAGGCAGTTGCTCCGCGACTTTCTGATGTAACGCTTCCAGCTGTGATTGATTTTCCATGAGCCGGCGGCTGGTCTCCTGCCGCTCAGCCAGCAGCTGTTTTCTCTTCAGATCCAACGCAGGAACAAACTGACGAAACGCTTTAAGGCGGCGTCCTTCACGGTTCAGAGTTGTTTTATTCAGCGCCAGTTTTGCCACAACAATTACCCTGTCATACGGTCAGTGTTTGTTGGGAAATATTTATCAATCAATGTTTGTTTCATCAGCAGCTCATGCGGCTGAAAGCACTCTGCCAGAATCTGCCAGCAATTATCGAGCGCTTCTTCCAGTGGCATAGTCACGCGTATATCCATAAACCGATCACGGAACAGCTCCCCAAATTGTAAAAGGCGCTCGTCATATTCACTCAATTCGAATGACATCGCCTGTTTTTGGGCGGCATCGCGGGATTCAGCATAGAACCTCACCATGGTGTTCATTATCTGGCTGTGATCTTCGCGGGTTACTTTACCTATTACATGTTGCTTCAAGCGGGACAGGGAACCGAATGGATCAATCACGCCATCATGCAGATAGAACTGCCCTTCCGTGATGTAACCGGTATTATCTGGAACCGGATGAGTCACATCATCACCCGGCATAGTGGTGACAGAAAGAATGGTAACGGAACCCGCACCTTTGTAATCGCAGGCTTTTTCATACCGGCGAGCCAGCTGTGAATAGAGGTCTCCAATATAACCGCGGTTCGAAGGCACGTGCTCCATAGAGATTCCCACCTCTTTCAGAGCATCCGCATAGGCTGTCATATCGGTCAGCAACACTAGTACCCGCTTACCCTCTTCAACGGCAAAGCGCTCGGCTACTGCCAAAGCCAGATCAGGTACTAAAAGTCCTTCCACGGTCGGATCAGAGCCCTGATGCACAAACATCACTGTACGCGCCTGTACGCCCGCTTCCTCAAAAGCGGTTTTAAAGAAATGGTAATCGTCAAACACCAGCCCAATGCCACCAAACACCACAACATCGGCATCCGCATGGGTTCCGATTTGAGCAAGAAGTTGGTTATAAGGCTCACCTGCTACAGAGAAAACCGGAATTTTCTGGCTTTCCACCAGACAGTTGAACACATCAATCATCGGCACATCCGTGCGAATCATATGTGAAGCGAGAATCCTGCGGGCAGGGTTTACAGTAGGGCCATCGATCTCTATTTTCGGTTCTTCGATCAAAGCCGGACCGCCATCGATTGCCCGACCCGTGCCTGAGAATGCACGCCCCAGAATATTTGGAGAGAAGGTCACTTCCATTGAGCGACCAAGAAAGCGTACAACCGAATGGGTAGAAAGACCTTTGGTTCCAGTAAATACCTGAAGTGAGACCTCTTCACGGTCCAACAGGATGACCTGCGCAAGGTTGGGAGGGCTGTTATCATCCTTTTCATTTTCAATCAGCGCAAGATCGCCAAAGCAGATCGCAGAAGTACCCTGATCAGATAAAGGCACATGTACCTTAACGATATCCCCAACGATCTCCAGTATTCGTGAATAACGTACCAGTAATTGCGTCACTGCCTGCTCCCTTTAGCCGTTATCTTGTATAAAACAGCCGCTTCAAATAGATTCCAGTTTCCAGACATCATAAGCGGGCTCTTCGTAAGGATGAGCCTGCTTCATAGCTGCTACCGCCTTATGTATCAGTTCATCTTCACAGACTAATTCCACTTTCCACTCATCAACAGTCTCGATCTGATTCTGTGATCCTATGTGAGGATTACTGCCCTCAAGTGGCCTGAACTGTCCCTGCCCTAATGTCTGCCAACTGCAACAGTCATAGTTTCCAATTTGGCCTGCACCGGTCTTAAAGACGGCCTGCTTAACCGACTCCAGAGCGTCATCCGGTACAAAAAAACTGAGTTTATACACTGAATACTTCCGTTTTATGGACTGAAACAATCTTTTCTAATGTTTCCAGCATATCAGGAATTTTGCTCTTCAGTTGTTCAGAAATAGGAGCCATCGGTTCACATTGCTCAAGCTGCACCAGAAAGAGATCAATTTCCGGCAACTTCATACCCAGTGCTTTAGCCATCTGCCAACTCTCCTGTAACCCCATTGCATGGCTACTCACAGTGGTTTGTTCCTGCTCTAGAGAACTCGCGGCATCCTGCATAAACACAAAATCTCCAGGAGCCATGCCCATTTCCGCAGCATCAATGACGAGAATATGGTCGTAAACCGATATCTGGTTCACCAATGAAGTAACCGGCGCTGCTACTTTCTCCCAACAGATCTCTGATGATGGGTATTGCTGTTGCAGTTTATCCACCAGCAACCACGCTATCTGATCATCGCCATGAGGCGAACCTATCCCCAGAACAGCCGATTTCATCCATCTCTCTCGGTAGTCAGCTTCAGGAAATGGGTTGCACAGGAGATACAAGGGTCATAATTACGAATCACTTTTTCACTGTGCAGTCTCAAAACCTCATCGCTTTGATCCAGACCAATCTGAGAGAGAGACCAGTACAGATCTTCCTCTATTCGAGCCTGATTCTGGCTGGTCGGCGGAACGATTTTCGCTTCCTCAATATGGCCACTAACACTCACCCGGTAACGATGCCAGAGCAGACCACGAGGGGCTTCACTCCAGCCATAACCTTCTCCGGCTTTAACCACCACATCGGCTTTGCAGGAATCGGGATACTGATACGCCTGAAGAATATTGATCGCCTCATCCAGCGCCCAACAGACCTCAACCGCTCTCGCCAGCATACTGTGGAACATATTCTGACTTGGGAACGGATTGCCCAGTTTTTCCAGCAGCCCCTGAATCCGCTGCGGCAGTTTGTCGTGGCAAAGGTTCAACCTCGCCAAGGGGCCTACCAGATAATCCTGTCCCTGAAGATGACTCCATAGCGCAGTGGAATGAGGACTCTGACTTTCCTGAAAATACTGCTCATATTCCGCTTCAGATATATCCAAACCACTACTGCTGATCAGACGTCCCGACTCCACAGCAAAATTGTCGGATGCGAGGGCAACTGAACAAAAATCCTGTTTCTGATCAGGTATCTCTACCTGATTAATCCACTCAGCCATCTCCAGAGCCTGAGGCAATAACGCCTGAAGGGATGCCAATAAAGCATCCACATCCTTTAGTGCCGGAGCCTTATGGAAACCACCCACAGCAATACCGACCGGATGCACTGATCGGCCACCCAGCAAGCGCATGATCTGATTACCAGCATCCTGGAGCGCAAAACCGCGGCGAACTTCATCAGGATATTGTCCAGCCAACTGAATGGCTGTGTCGTAGCCAAAGTAATCCGGCAGAGCCAGAAGGTGAATGTGCAGACTGTGGCTCTGTAACCACTCACCCAGATACAACAAACGCCGCATCTGCTGAATCCAAACGGTCTTCTCCACCTCGAACAGACTTTCCAACGCGTTTACGGCACTGACCTGATAGGCCACCGGACAGATCCCACAGATGCGTGCCACAATATCTGGCACTTCGCTGTAGTGCCGCCCTTCCAGAAACTTTTCAAAAAAACGTGGGGGTTCGTATATCTTGAACTGAAGATGTTCGATCTTTTCCTGATGGATTTTCAGATGCAGAGCGCCTTCGCCTTCCACACGGGCCAATGAGGGCACATCGATCTTAACCTTACGCTCACTCATTTCTGCCTCCTGCACTGACTGCTTCAGGGTTAAGCTTCTGCTCCAGTTCATCCTCTGCAACCGGGTGAATCAACTGAAAACGCTGCTTAATCTGCTCGGGCAATAATCCTATGCCTTCAAACCTACGATTCAGTGCAGAATCATGTGCCAGCTCGCTTTCGCCAAAGCAGCCATAGCAAGCACGTCCAAACTGCGGGCATAACGCTCCACAACCTGTGCGAGTCATCGGCCCCATGCAAGGCTCCCCCGCAGTAACCAATGTGCACACATGCCCCGCACGTTTACAATCAATGCAAAGTTTTTCCCGTTCATCCAGCGGCATTACCCCTTCCAGCATCAGGCTGATCGCTGTTGAAATCTGGCGGCTATTGATAGGGCAACCCCAAATTTCAAAATCCACTTTCACATGTTTTTTGATGGGATCAGAGTGATCCAGACTGTCGATAAATTCGGGATTGGAATAGATAGCGCCTACCCAGGAAGCGGGATCATCCGCAAGATTTTTTAATGCCTGAATACCGCCCGAAGTCGCACAGGCTCCCATGGTAATCAGGTATTTGGATCGCTTACGAATTTCTTGAATTCGCTCCATGTCATGGGCAGTAACAACACTGCCTTCGATAAAGGCAATATCGACCTCGGCGTCTTCATCCAGCACCCCTGCTTCCGCAAAATGCTTGATATCAACACGTTCAGCCAAAGTAACCAACGCTTCACCCATGTTCAAAAGCGCCAGTTGGCAGCCATCACAGGAACTGAATTTATGGACTGCAACAGAAGGTTTTGTAGCCATTACACACCCTCCATCAGCAACTTCTCACGCACATCAGGGTAGACAAACACCGGTCCGTCCTTGCAGATAAAGTCCCCCCCAAACTGGCAGTGCCCGCAGTGCCCTATTGCGCACTGCATATTACGCTCCATACTGAGGTAGATGTTATAAGGTGAGATCTCCATCTCAACTAAACGATCCGCCACCCTATACATCATGCCCTCAGGTCCACAGATCATCGCCAGGCAGTTCTCGGGGTCTACATTCACTTTATCCAGTAGCTCGGTAATGCGGCCTTTATGGAACGGCCATGATGGGCCGGATTCATCTGCTGCGAGAAATACTTCGACTTCATCCAGCCTTTTCCACATCTCATAGCGCTTACGCCAGATCAGGTCATTACTGTGTTTAACCCCCTGAACAATGCAGAGCTTACGGTAATGTTCTTTACGTTTAAGCGCGAAGTTAATTGCCGCCACCACCGGTGCACAGCCCAAGCCGCCAGTAACAATCAACAAATCTTTATCCCGTGCCAACGCCAGTGGCCAGCCACGCCCATAAGGACCTCTTAAGCCAACAATATCATCGGCTTTCAACTGCGCCAGACCACGGGTAACCCTGCCCACGATTCTGATGGTGTGGTCGATCACTCCCTCATCAAGAGGGTCGGACACAATGGAGATTGGCACTTCACCCACACCAAACAGGTAGAGCATATTGAACTGGCCCGGCATAAACTGGTACCGCAGCC
>JASBRM010000027.1 GCA_030149405.1 Neptuniibacter sp.
TTGTTTCACTTACAGCTTTCTCACTTAAATCACTTTCCTCAGGGAAAAACTGCCAAAGTGATACAGCTAAAATTCCTAACAAAATAAGCCCAATCCCTCCCATATGAGCGGCAGGTAAAGGAAAGGCACGCGCGCCAGTAGATGAATTGGTCGAGACTTTGTCACCTGCGATAAGCTTATCAACTCGACCAGGCAAACCTTCAGCTAATTGTATTAGCTGAGTAAGTTTTTTTTCCGATAATGATGCGGCAGCAGGATGACATAGAGAAACGTATTCTTTCGTTTCTTCCTCAGTCATCTTAGTTAACTCAAGGTGGTGCACCCGGCCCTCAAGCAGTTTAACCGGCTTACTGCCCAGCAACTTGCCTGCGAAGTTGCTATTCATTAATAACAGAAGTTGTGCTCCACCTGCAGAACTATCCGCTTGATGGAGATTTAATAGAAGTTCTAAGGCATTCGCTGATAAATTTTCGGCATCATCAACGATAATCAGGCATTTCTGCCCTGACTCACGAAAGGCTTTTAACTGTAGATAGAACGCTTTAAGTCTGCTGGAAAAATCAGACTCTACTTCATCATGTAAAGGGAGCTGAGAAAGAAGCTGGTCTAACAACTGCTCTTGTTCGAGACCTGTTTCTGAACTGACAACACAACAAAACAGGGTGTTATCGTTAAGGTCTGGCTTCAGCTGATCTACTAAGGCACTTTTACCAGCACCACGATCACCAGAAACCAGTAGGAGAAAATCTGAAAACCTAACCATATGCTTAAGCTTATCCAGCACCTGCAAACGACTAGGGGGTTCGAAAAAAATATTATTTTTCATTTACCAGTTTTCTCACACTGAATTTCTGACTTTTCTAAGGAGTTAACAGCAATCCCCTAAATTAGATCCAGCTTCTAATGTTTCGTTTAACTTTTCAACTGAAAAGTCAGACGAAACCACTGCTTCACCAATACTTTTTAGAAGAATTAATCTTAACTGCCCATCCAGAACTTTTTTATCCACAGCCATCAGCTGTTTAAACTGATCAGGTGTCATCTCATTGGGGGGATAGATAGGCAGATTCGCTGCCTCTAAAATTGCTTTAACTCTGGTCACATCTTTAGAAGAAATCCAACCTAGTCGACATGATAGATCGGCCGCCATCATGGTTCCAGCACCTACGGCCTCGCCATGCAGCCACTCTCCATAGCCCTGATTGGCTTCAATAGCATGACCAAATGTATGCCCCAGATTAAGGAGAGCTCTGATGCCTGACTCTTTTTCATCCTGAGCAACCACTTCAGCCTTAATCTGACATGATCTGAAAATAGCTTGTGCCAAAAGATCCGAATCAAGCCCCATCAAACCATCGATGTGATCTTCGAGATAACAGAGAAAAGCCTCGTCGTAGATCAGTCCATATTTGATAACTTCAGCCATACCCGCAGAAAGCTCTTTCTCTGGCAGAGTATTCAATACAGTAGTATCAATCAGAACACATTGCGGCTGATGAAAAGCCCCGATCATGTTCTTACCTAGAGGATGATTTACACCGGTCTTGCCCCCGACAGATGAATCAACCTGGGACAATAAAGTTGTTGGGACCTGGATGAAGTTGACACCTCGTTGATAGGCAGCGGCTGCAAACCCTGTCATATCACCTACCACACCACCGCCTAGAGCAATAAGTGTTGTTGTACGGTTGTGCCGATTCTGAAGTAGTTGGTCAAATATCAGATTAAGATGATCGAGGTCTTTAAACTGTTCACCATCAGGCAAGACAACTTCGTCAACTCTAATTGAGCCAGGAATACTGTCCTTTAAGGCTTTCAAGTAAAGCGGCGCAACAGTTTCATTAGTGACTATCAGAGCCTGGTTACCCGTAATGTATTGGGTCAACAGTCCCTTACTTACAATATTTTGACCAATAAAGATCGGATAACTGCGATCACCCAGTTCAACATGTAACGTTTGCATAGTTTAGCTTTGATCAGATTCTAGAATAGATAACGATTTTATCTGTTTTATGATCTCGGTGACTACTGTCTTCGGGTGGCGGCCATCCGTTTTCACAATGATATCGGCAGTTTCAAGATACAAAGGATGTCTTACAGACATTAACTCACCCAGAACTTTCTCTGGATCTTCAGTCTGAAGAAGTGGTCGGTTTTTATCACGGGAGGTACGATCTAACTGCTGTGCCACTGAAGTGTTGAGATACACCACTATTCCGTTTTGCTTTAGCGCAGCACGATTTGCATCCCGTATCACTGCACCTCCACCGGTGGACAAAACTATTTCAGCCTGTGAAGAAAGATCTTCTATAACGGTTTCTTCGCGATCCCTGAAGCCAGATTCACCTTCGACATCAAATATCCAGGGTATATCTGCGCCAGCTCTAGTTTCAATTTCCTTATCAGAATCAACGAATTCCAGGTTTAACTCTTGAGATAACAAACGGCCTATGGTGCTTTTACCTGCACCCATAGGCCCTATTAAAAATATATTCAAACGAACGCCTTACCTACCAGATAGCGAATTTCTCACTAATTTAGGGGTAATAAAGATTAACAGCTCTGTTTTGTCGACATTGTTCTCTGTATTACGGAACAATGCTCCCATGACCGGCAGGTCCCCTAACAACGGTACTTTGTTCACAACAGTATTCGATTCATTCTTGAAAACACCACCAAGAACAATAGTTTGTCCATCAGGAACAACAACCGCTGTTCTGAGCTCATTGTTATCGATGCTGATTTCACCATTAGGTAATACTTCACCAACAGAGTCTTGTTTTATTTCAAGATCCATCGCTATTCTGTCACCTGGGTTAATTCTTGGTGTAACGTCCAAACTAAGAACTACATCTTTGAACTCAATGCTTACTTCACGATCTTCAACCGTCTGATATGGGATTTCAGTACCTGACTCAATTTTAGCCGGTATACCGTTTGTAGTTAATACTTTGGGTTGTGCAACAATCTCAGCTTTACCGTCAGTTTCTAATGCAGATAGCTCAAGTGCCAGCAAACTACTCGCACCAGGTTTAAATCCAATGGCAATTGTACCTGGAGAAGTGACAGTTGCCCCCAAATCCACCATTAAGTTGGATGTATCACCCGCAACGGTGTTAGAGAAGTCAATATTCCCGACCTGATTATCAACAATCCAGCCCTTACCATTATCGACATCGTTATAGCCAAAGCCCCACTTAATACCCAGATCCTCAGTAACTACAGATCTGGCAGTAACCAAACGCGCCTCGATAAGAACCTGTTCGACCTCAACATCAAATTTACGCAAAGTTCTTCTGATATCTTCAATTGCAGTAGCAGTTTCACGAACCATCAAAACATTCGTTTCATCATCGGACATAATAAAGCCGCGATCAGAAACCAATTTGGCCTCTTGCACTGTAGCTTTCATGTCGGATGCTTTGCGATATTCAATCTGAATAAATTCAGTTCTTAGAGGAGCCAATTGCTCAACATTTTGCGAGCTTTCCAACTCGACACGCTCTCTTTCTGCTATTTCTGCAGCCGGCGCTATCATCAGAACATTACCTACTGTTCTTTGATCTAAACCGTTAGCCTTCAGGATAATATCAAGCGCTTGATCCCAAGGGACGTTCTTAAGCCTCAGAGTAATATTGCCACCCACTGTGTCACTAACGACTAGATTCAGCTCAGCTACTTCAGCAATAATCTGGAGCACCGAACGCAACTCAACATTCTGGAAATTCAGGTCAATTTGCTCACCAGTAAATGGAAATAAATCTTTTTCTCTCTGTTGCTTTTCAGCCAAAGATACTGGTTTAAAATCAAGCACCAGCTTGTCATCAGTTTGATAAGCCAAATACTCATAAGGCTCAGCGCTTGGCTTAATGAGTATCGTGGAGTTATCCCCATTACCCATAGCATCAATAAACATAACTGGAGTTGCAAAATCCTGCACATCAACACGCTGTTCCAAAGCTTTAGGTAAGACAGCCCCCGATAGGTTCACAACCACATTATTGCCTTCTTCGAGAATATCCAAGCCTGCAGATGAATCAGATAAATTTACACTTACTCGACCTATTCCACCCTCTTCACGCTCAAAATCCATCCCTAGAATGCGAGTCCTAGATTCTACAATCGCTCCTTCCATTTCAGGTTTATCTGTAACTATATTGTTAGCAACAGAAGACACAGAAGGAGAATCAGCAATCTGTTTCTCTACTATAACTAAGAGGGTATTACCTTCAGTGCGGGTTTCGTATTTAGCGGGTTCATATAAGCTAGTTACAATTCGCAAACGACCATCTGTCTGAGCAAAATTAACCAGATCAACCAGCCCTGTTTTAACATCTAAAGATCGGTTTTCAACATCATTTTCAACTCCCCATAGATCAAGGACCAACCGGGAAGGGCTATCTATCATGTACGCTTGAGGGGATGGAGGTGCTGAATCGAAGTCAAACCTGAGTTCAATCTTACCGCCGGGAAGGGCAACAAAGTTCGCCTGCTTCATTAAGACATCAGCTGCCGCCCACGCCGACAACAATAATCCTGAAAAGACAAACAATACCGAACGTAAGAACTTACGCAGGCCAAACTCACTTTTATTAATCATGGGGATTACGATTTTCACAATATTATCCCTTTTATTCCTGCCCACTTAACACAAGGTTTCGTGATCGCTTCATCCAACCACCACGGCCATTTGTTACTATTTCAGATAGAACAACTTTTTGCTCATCAACTTGAATCACCAGTCCAAAATCCAATCCCATAAATGCACCAGTTCCAACACGATGCACTTCGGAGTTGTTATCTTGAATGAGCGCCCAGAAGGTATCATCTTCAACCCGATAAATAGTACCTACCATTTTTAGCTGCTCTAAAGGGAAGCTCTCTAAATATTCCTTCTGACGATCCTGATCTGGTTGCAGGCCTCCGCTTGGAGGTGCTGGCTCTTCAGCGTTTTCTTCCGGCTCAGAGTAAGGAACCAATGCCAAAAAAGGCTCCCTCATACTAGCCCCTTCGTAAACAAAACTGTGGTAAGGCTTAAATTCCGGCAGAGGCTCTATCTTCCCTGATGGTTTTGCTTTGGTTTTATTTACGAATTGAACCAGATCCTGCTTGTCTTCTACCCAATCAACACAACCTGTAAGCAACAAAGTTGCTACAAGTAAAAAACATCCTTTACTGTAATCCAACATAGCCTGCTCACTTAGGTTCGTTATATCTGTATGTTTTAGCTCTGATATTCATGGATACCCCATTCCCTGAAGGAGAAATCGAATAATCATGAAGAGTCACGATTCGATCAAGAGCTGCTATCCCGCTTACGAAGGTCCCCATCTGATGATATGACCCCCCCACTTTTATATCTATTGGCAATTCAATATAAAATTCCTGTTTTACCTCGGGTGCGAGAGCGATGAGGCCTATACTCAGACCACTTTCTCGGCCTAAATTTGTTATATCATCTAATAATCCAGGGACTTCTTTTTCAGTTGGTAACTGCTTAGTAAGTTCAGCAAACCTTTCTTCCACATCAGCCATTTGCTTTCTCAAAGCATCTAACCTTGATACTTGAAAGGCCTTATCTTGATAAACCTTTTTCAGATTCGCTTCCTTTACCACTTCCCTGTTAAGCAGCTCACGCTTTTCTAATATATAAAATTTCCACCCCAGGCCTAACATCAATACAACTATAAGGATATAGCATACAACCTTGACACCTATTGGCCAGTTGCCAGAACTAGACAGATCAAGGTCGTTGATATCAAAACCTGCAAAAGCTTTTTTCAATCCATCCATGTTATTTACCTTCAATCTCTTCAGCTTTAGGTTTCACAACACCAACCGACAAGTTAAATTTCCTGGCATTAACACTCGAAGAATCAACCTTGCTGAGCTGTGGCTCCCCAAACCATTTAGACTGATCAATATTTCTCATCAAAGTAGAAACATCCAAATTATCCTCAGCCGTACCAGAGATCAAAACCTGATCACGTTTTCGCGAAAGGGAATTATAAAAAGCTCCGTCAGGAAGCACTCGCACTAACTCATCAAAGTTTCTTACGATCAATGGACGACTTCCCTGCAATTCTTGAATCGCGCTCAAACGCTCCAGCAACCTTTCTCGTTTAAGCTTTAGATCTTTAATCTCAGCAATTTGTTTATCCAGCTTTTGAGTTTCACTTTTCAGATAATTATTTCTATCGATCTGGCGGTTTTTCATTGAATCGAAGTAATAACCTACGAGAAATACTATTAGAACCGCAACTATTACTGCCCCAATAGCATTTATGGCAAATTCTTTCTGGCGTTGCTGCGCACGCTCTTCACGCCAGGGCCTTAAGTTAATTGTCGCCATAAGTAATTATCCCTCTAATCCGCGCAAAGCTAAACCAGCAGCTTTTACCAAAGATTGAGCATCTCGTTTTAAGCGCTCGGAATTAACTCTTGAATTGACACTCATTGATGCAAATGGGTTGGCAATTTGCGTCTGCAGCCCCAATTCTTCCTCTAACTGTGCTGCAAGCCCCTCAATACATGAGGTCCCCCCCGAAAGATAGAGAGCAGAGAGTTCACCATGGGCTCCAGATGAATAGAAAAACTGCAGAGCCCTAGAAACTTGTTGAGCAACAGTATTACGAAAAGGTAGCACTGCAGAATCGTGAATTTCGGGAGACAATTCACCCAACCGAAGAGATTGCTCAACTTCTTCAACATTCATACCATACTGCTGGCTAATCAAGTTAGTTAGATCGTTTCCACCAAAAGCCTGCTCCCGGGTATAAATATTTTCAGTCCCCTTAAATACATTTAAGGTTAAAGTAGAAGCCCCTATATCAACAATTCCGGTCAAAACATTACTATCTTCAACATCAGATAAAATAATATTTATTGCTCTCTCGATTGCAAAAGTATCAACATCCACAATTTCAGAACTTAGCCCAGCCGCAGAAACAGCATCTTCACGCTGTTCAACATCTGTTTTTCTGCAAGCAACCAGTAAAATTTCATTCAATTTGGCATTGCTTTTAGCTGCACCTTTAACCTCAAAGTCCAGCGCAACTTCATCCAGAGGGTATGGAATAAATTGGTCAGCCTCGACCTTGATCTGGTCTTCAAGCTCCAGTTCGGTAAAGGCATTACTCATTTCGATGATTTTAGTTATAACAGCTGAAGCAGGAACGGCCGTTACTGCAGAAGAGAGTTTTCCACCAGCGACTTTCACCGCTTTCTCTATTGCCTCTCCCACTTCGACAACATCCTGAATATTGCCATCAACAACTGCGTTTGGTGAAAAAGTCACGATGGCATAGGCCTCAAGAGCGAAACCTTTGCCACTATTAGCCAAGGCAACCAGCTTGACTGATGATGAGCCAATATCGACCTCTACTAAACTACCTGATCTGTTCCCCAAAAAGCCAAACACAACACGATTCCCTAGTTAACACTGCGTTAATGTATACAAGCTTATACTTTGTTTCTTATCGCACCTGAGCGCATTAGAACTTATTTATATTAATTAATGGCCAGAGTCTATAGCCAGAGATCAACCTAACTATATAATAGACACTCACTAATTTATCTTTCTTACTGTCAGAGTAGCATGTCAGCATTCAGTTCGCTCTTCAAACTTTTGTTTAAAATAGGACTTTTCGCAAGTTTTGCCGCTTTTTTAGCACTTGCAGGCGCTTATTTTCATTTTTCACCCAAATTACCTGCAGTAGATACCCTCAAGGACATCCGCCTGCAGACCCCTCTCAGAATATATTCAAGCGACCAAAAACTAATCGCTGAATATGGTGAAAAGCGTCGTTCCCCTATTTCTTTTTCCGAAATTCCACCGCAATTTGTCGAAGCATTACTCGCAGCTGAAGACAATCGTTTTTTCAGCCACATAGGAATAGATATCAAAGGTCTAACCCGTGCTGCTTTTCAACTCGCCGTATCTGGCAGAATAAAAAGCGGCGGCTCCACCATAACGATGCAAGTCGCTAAAAACTACTTTTTAACCCGTGAACAGACTTTTAGCCGAAAGTTCATGGAAATCCTATTAGCTTTCCGCATAGAACAAGAACTCAGTAAAGAAGAAATTTTCGAGCTCTACATCAACAAAATCTATCTAGGCCATCGATCCTATGGCATTCAGGCTGCCGCTAATGTTTATTACGGCAAGAATATAAAAGACTTAAGCCTTGCCCAACTAGCAATGATTGCTGGCCTACCGAAAGCACCCTCTAAATTCAATCCAATTACAAACCCAAACCGCGCCACTGTAAGGCGCAATTGGATTTTAAATCGAATGCATGCTCTTGGTTATATTTCTGATCAGGACCTAGAAGAAGCAAGCTCTGCTGAAGTAACGGCGAAGTACCACACCAGCGACATTGAGCTTCGAGCCTTTTATGTGGCCGAAATGGTAAGAAAGGAACTGTATGATCAATATGGGGAAAACATATATACCGATGGATTCAAAGTTCAAACAACAATAGATAGCCGCCTACAAACCAGCGCAAATCACGCGGTATCTAAAGGCTTAATTGCGTATTCTGAACGGCATGGATACTTCGGACCTGAAGAGCACTGGAACCTGCAAGAGCTGTCAGAAGAAGAGTATTTAAAAAAGCTAAATAAAGTCACTACATTTGGCGCTTTAGAGCCTGGACTCGTTCTAGAGACCGAAGAACAATCAATCGTAGTTCAACTAAAAAACAAAGAACCCATAACGATCCCCTGGGAAGGACTTTCATGGGCAAAGCCATACAAGAATGTTAACCGAGTTGGCAAAGCTCCAAACAAAGCAAGCGAATTCCTGAAACCCGGCGACTTGGTGAGAGTCAAATTTGTTGACGAGAAACCGCTTCTGTCACAGATCCCACGCGTACAAGGCGCTTTTGTTGCTTTAAACCCAGATACTGGAGCAATTATTTCGCTGGTAGGCGGCTTTAACTTTACTCATAACAAGTTTAACCGTAGCACCCAAGCAATCAGGCAGCCTGGCTCAAATATCAAACCGTTTATTTACGCTGCCGCTATAAATGAAGGCTACTCCACTGCCTCACTTATCAATGATGCTCCAATTGTATTTCATGATAAAAAGCTAGAAGGTAATTGGCGTCCGGAAAACTACAGTAAAAAATTCTACGGTCCAACAAGACTCAGAGAAGCTCTGTATAAATCCCGCAACTTAGTCTCAATCAGGCTACTTCGCTCTATCGGGATTAAGGCAGCTCAAGACTTCCTGGAACTTGCAGGCTTTGATCGCAGCAAACTACCGAATAACCTATCATTATCACTAGGCAGCGCTGATATCACCCCTTTATCTCTGGTTACAGGGTATGCCGCTTTCGCCAATGGTGGCTTTAAAATTTCACCTTACTTCATTGAAAAAATTGAAGACCCAGAGGGTAACACCATCTTTGAAGCAGAACCGTTAATAGCATGCTCTAGCTGCACACCAGAAACGTCTGAACAAAACACCGAAGCTGCTCCAGAAAACAACAACCTCGCACCCAGAATCTATGACGAAAAGGTGACTTTCCTCACATACAACATGATGCAAGATGTCATACGCTTGGGAACAGGAAGAAAAGCTTTGGTACTTAATCGTTCGGATATTGCAGGAAAAACCGGCACCACCAATGACCAAAAAGATGCGTGGTTCTCCGGATTTAACAGAGACTATGTTGCAAGCGCTTGGGTAGGTTTTGATCAGCCAACCACACTGGGCAGAAGAGAATTCGGCGGCACCGCAGCCCTGCCAATTTGGATAGATTTTATGAAGGAAGCATTGAAGGACAAACCTGAAAACGCGCCTCAAACACCCGAAGGGATTGTCAGCGTAAAGATTGATCCAAAAACTGGAAAATTAGCATATCCAGGTCAGGAAGATGCCATCTTCGAGTTCTTCCGGGAAGAGAACGCCCCAACCGGTTATGCAACTCCAGAAAGCTCAGGATCAAATAACACCACCGAAGAGATTTTCTAATCCCTTTTCGGAAAACAAAAAAACCGGCTTTAAGCCGGTTTTTTTATTAAGCAATAAGCTTATTAAGACAGAGGGTAGTTGTCTGGCAGAGGCAGACGAGCAACACCCGTGTCGATAGCAGCTTGCGCAACAGCAGTTGAAACCGCGCCCAACAGGCGAGAATCAGTTGCCTTAGGAATGATGTAATCACGACCAAACTCCAGAGAGTCCAGACCGTAAGCATCCAGAACTTCCTGAGTAACAGGCTCTTTAGCCAACTCAGCCAAAGCACGTACAGCAGCAGCCTTCATCTCTTCGTTTATCGCAGTTGAACGAACATCCATTGCGCCACGGAAGATGAATGGGAAGCCAAGTACATTGTTTACCTGGTTAGGGAAATCAGAACGACCTGTAGCCATGATTACGTCATCACGAGTTTCATGCGCCAGTTCAGGGCGAATTTCTGGATCAGGGTTCGCACACGCAAAGACAACTGGGTTAGCAGCCATCTTAGCTAACTGATCGCCTGAAAGCAGGTTAGGGCCAGACAAGCCAACAAATACGTCAGCGCCTTCGATTGCATCATCCAGAGTACGTTTATCAGTTTCAGAAGCAAACGCAGCTTTTTCAGGAGTCAGATTATCACGACCGGAGTGAATTACACCGGTACGGTCGATCATGTAGATGTTCTCTACTTTAGCGCCCATATTAACAAGCAGCTTCATACAAGCGTGAGCAGCAGCACCTGCACCCAAGCATACGATAGAAGCTTCTTCCAGTTTCTTGCCTGCGATTTCCAGCGCATTGATCATACCAGCAGCTGTTACGATAGCTGTGCCGTGCTGATCATCATGGAAAACAGGAATATTACAACGCTCAATCAGTGTACGCTCAATTTCAAAACACTCAGGCGCTTTGATGTCTTCCAGGTTGATACCACCGAAAGTATCTGCAATACGTGCAACAGTATCGATAAAGGCCTGTGGGCTTTCCGCATCAACTTCAATATCAATCGAATCAAGTCCTGCGAAACGCTTGAACAGCAGCGATTTACCTTCCATTACAGGTTTAGATGCTAGAGGCCCCAGATCACCCAAACCTAAAATAGCGGAGCCATTTGAAATTACTGCTACCAGATTGCCTTTGGCCGTATATCGGTAAGCATTTTCTGGGTCTTTCGCGATTTCGCGAACCGGCTCAGCTACACCCGGGCTATACGCCAGAGAAAGGTCACGCTGAGACTCAGCTGCTGTAGAAAGTTCCACGCTAATTTTACCTGGACGCGGAAACTCATGGTAATCAAGAGCGGCTTGTTTCATATCTTCAGACATAGCTGCTGTTCCAATCTAGTTAAAAAGTCGAACACCGAACTATATAGAAAAGCCAAAAAGTGAACAATAGCGACTCAAGTCTAAATCCCTATTTTTTTGCATACTTAACTAAAACCGCACCATTTTAGAGCAACTCAAAATGAAATGGGTGAGATATTGCCAAGAACCAGGGTAGATAATGCGAGGGAGCTTTAGAGCTTTTTGGCTTAATCCAGCCACGAACACGGACTTTACTGCCTTTCAAACCATTAACATTGGAGTAACCCAGGTCCTGCAATTGTTCCACACTGACTTTTACAGCCAGCATGCCTTCAAGCTCCAGGATATAACCGCTACGAATCTTACGAACTGAAGATATCTCGCCGGTTAACACGCGAAATCCAGACTCCCCACTTCTCAGCTCAGTAACATGCTTGACCAGACTTGAAGGTATTTCCCAAACACCTTTCCCCTGAGCTTGCACCTCCGCCGCTTTCAGGCACTCTGCAAAATTGAGATTGGGCGGTATGGCTATATGAAATGCCAGCCCCTGAGAAAGCATTTGCTCACTGACCAGATCACCATCAGCAAATAGGTGTCCTAACCATCGCTTATAACGATCTTGAGGTTCCTCACCTAACACTAAGGAAACCTGGGCAGAGTCAAGAATCTGCTTCAGCGCTTCGGTAGCAAGGTCA
>JASBRM010000284.1 GCA_030149405.1 Neptuniibacter sp.
CCCTTATCACTAAGTAACTGCCTGGCAGTCAGATGATGTAGAGGTCACTAAAGGTGAGAGTGAACTGATTGAGTTCCAACACCCAAATAAGCGGATGAAGCGAGTGTTTTGTAAACATTGTGGTGAAGTGCTTTATAACACCAATGCCATGGAGTGGAAGCTGGTTTCGCAATTGCTGATACGTAAGTGTAATCAGGATCAATTGCCCGAAGCATTACAGTCGAATGCGCATTTTTTCTACGGTCGTAGAATTGTGGCAGTGGACGATGAGCTGCCAAAGAGAGAATAGTTAGTTCTGTTTTAGAAAGCTTAAAAGTTCCTGTAAAGGCATAGGTTTGGCATACAGGTAACCCTGAATAAAATCACACTCATGTTGTTTCAGCCATTGCGCCTGCTCCGGAGTTTCGACCCCTTCGGCTACAAGCGCAAGATTAAGCCCTTTGGCCATACCTACAATTGAACTTGCGATACAACTATCACTTTCATCATCAGGTAGACCATCAACAAACGAACGATCAATTTTTAGCTTGGATACCGGTAAATGTTTAAGGCGAGCAAGAGATGAATAGCCGGTACCAAAATCATCGATTGAGAAGCGAATCCCTAATTCTCCAAGCGACTTAAACTGTTCAGAGACCAGTTTGGTATCATGGCTAATGAGCTCTTCTACGATCTCAAGTTCTATCATTTCCCCAGGAATGTCATTTTCAGTCAGCAGAGTTGATACGTTATTAACCAGGGTATTGCTGTAGAGCTGCTCTGAAGAGATATTGACTGATACCCAAGACATTGAGCGCAATTCATTGTTTTCGGCGATATCCTTAAACACCTTAGATAGCATGAGTTCGCCAATCTGAGGCATGATTCTCATATCCATTGCCAAAGGAAGGAAAAAGTATGGAGATAAAATGCCTCTGGTTGGATGGTTCCATCTGATCAGGGCTTCAAGGCCCGATACTTTTCCGGTTCGGCTGTTGATTATAGGTTGGTAGAAAGGTAAAAGTTGCCCGTCTTGCAGCGCTGTTAGAAGTTCTGATTCTGTCCCTTTTTTCTGTTTATAATCGGATAACCAGGCTTCGTCAAAAAGGGCATAAGATCCGATGCCTCTCTCCTTGGCTTTGGTTAATGCGATTTCAGCTTTTCTTACCAGATTATCCACATCGTCAAAGTTGTTAGTGACTTCAATGGCACCAATAGAGGCTGATAGCTCTGCAATTTCCCCTTTCAAATGTGAGGATTCAGCCTTAAAAATGTTTCTGATCTGATCGATTATGCTGTTAAGGTCGTTGGTTAATTCAGGAACCCAGAGAGCAAAGAGATCACCTGATAAACGTGCAGCGAAGGTTTGTTCTGTGATAGGCAGGTCTGATAATTTTTGAGCAATAACGCGAAGAATATCGTTTGCTCTCCGGTAACCCAATTCATCATTAATTGAACTGAAACGGTCAATGCCAATAACAAGAAGCGCTTTTGATATGTGACTGGAATACTGTTCGGGGTTACAAAAGCTTGCTTCCAGCCTTTCCTGAAGGGCTCCTCGGTTTTCCAATCCGGTCAGTGCGTCAGTTCTTTGTGCAAGCTGAACTCTCTCTGATGCATTAAGCCAGGCATCATGCTCCAGTGCGAGTGAGATTTTATCGGCAATGGCAATGACAAAAGATATTTCTTCAATTCCCCATTTACGTTCGCCCTTGGTATCTTCAACGCATAGAACACCGTGTTTACCGTTAGAGGAATAAATTGGGGTATCCAGCATGGAATTAATACCCAAAGGCTTAAGGTAAGTCTCAGTAAACTCATGAGTTGCAGGGTGTTCACGGGCATTATCAGCAACCACAACACGGTTTGATGCCATGGCTTCAAAATAACTGGGAAAGTCATCAATACTCAGTGCCATTCCGGAGCTGAATTGATCTGTCTCGGACTCATAGAGACAGTGACAAATGATTTTGGTTTTTTTGCTGTTATAGCGCCATGAACTTACACGCGCAGTATCCAATAGTTGGCAGGTCAGTTTTAACAGCATGTGGATTTTGGTCAAAGTGGTTCCGTCTGTGAACTCAGATTTTCCACAGGTGTCGATTAAAGCTGAATGATGGCTTTGAAGGTTAGCAATGGGGTCCATAAGTTTTCTGCATTAATTATGGTCACTCTCATTTATTTCTCAGTGTAGTTTGGAATGAGTCGCTTTGCGTAAAGGTCAATAATGGAATGAGATCAGGCACCACGGAAAATAGGTATTCCATCAGAATCTTTATAAATCAAAAATACGTTAAAAACTCGCCTAAATAAAGCTATAGAAATAAACATAAAGTGCTCCCAAATTCCCGAAGAATAATTACCAACTTTTCTGTTTTTTTTGAGGAGAAGCTAAGAGATATTTTCTTACGACAATTAGGAGGATAGAAATGAAAACAATACAGAAACTGACATTGACGACGGACGAACAAGCGCAAACACTCTCTTTTAAAGAGGGCTACAGAATTGTAAGGATTGAGTATCTGGTCACAGAAAAAAGGATCTGCATGTGGGTCGAAGTACCTTTACGAGCAGACATCGGAGATGTGCGTAAAACCTATGTGGTTAAAAAGACACATGAGCCGGTGCCTGCTGAATTCCAACATGTTTATACGGCGATCGATCTGCTAAAACCAGAAGCCTTCCATATCTTTGAATTACCGGCTGAACTTGAAGCAACTAAACCATCATGGGGCAGATGGCGTGCTTCTGAGCAGGAAAGAGAGGTTGCTGCATAGAAAAAAATTTACACATAAAGTTGACAAAAACGCTTGGTTATATAACCTAGTAATACGCTAGGTTATTTTGTTCTTAAACTAAGAGGTCAACTTAAATGAAAATGTTGAACTTGAAGCACCTGTATTATTTTTGGTTGACCGCCAGGGAAGGCTCGATCACGCAGGCATGCGACATCATTGACTTGGCACCACAAACACTCAGTTCTCAGATAGCAACTCTGGAAGAGAATGTAGAACACATGCTGTTCAAGCGTGAGGGTAGAAACCTGGTAATGACCCCCATGGGTAAAGAGGTTTTTGCTTACGCGAATAAAATTTTTGATATTACCTCTCAACTTGAAGAGGTCTTACAGCAAGCTCCGGATAATAGATCGATCGATTTTTCTATCGGGATCGCTTCTACAGTGCATAAAATCCTGGCATGGAAGGTTATAAAGCCAGCGCTCAATATTCCCAATAAAATCCAGTTAGTGTGTAAAAGCGCCAATGCTTCAGACCTTTTACTGCAGCTAAAGCAAAAAAAACTGGATGTACTTATAACGGATTACTTACCACATGAGTGCGATAGGGATGGACTGACCGCGCACAAGATCTTAAGTACGCCGATGTCGTTTTTCTATCACAGCTCAAAAGCAGATCAACTGATAGAGGACTTTCCAGCCTGCTTAAACACATACCCATTTCTGAGCTATGGCAGGAATACCCCCTATCTGGAAAAGCTAAAGGACTGGTTTAAACAGAATAAAATACAACTGAACATCAAGGCTGAGATTGATGACAGTGCACTTCTCAAAGTGTTAGGGCAGGCGGGAGAAGGTTTTTTTTCAGCGCCAACTTATATCGCTGAAGAGATCTGCGATCAATATGGAGTAAAAGTGATTGGCGCTGCGGAGAGTATTACCGAAGACCTATACGCGATTTATCGGGATAGCAGCCTGATTAATCCGGGTTTGGAAGCCATATTGAATTATCAGCCCAAACAATTAGGAACTTGAGAAAAATAGTCGGAAAAGGCATTCCTTTGCACAATGGGGTAATAACATTTTCCACACTCAGTTTCTAAGGATGATATCTAACTGGTCTACTGCATCAGACCACTCGGTATCGTAATAGATGGAATCTCGGATAAATTCAGATTGCGATGGGTTCCAGAAAGGCGCATCGGCAATATGTATTTCACCGGTGAGAATTTTATTTTTTTCGATGAATTCATCAATAGCGCAAGGGTCATCATTTAACCCCAGCTGTTTGAATAATTCTTGAATTTCTGTGTCGTAATAGATCATAAGAATAACCCTCTTTTTTAGTAATTGTGGGTTATTTTCTTTCTAAGTTGTTTCGAGGAATTCTGATTCAGAGTCAGATTATAGAGGTCAATATTTTTAGCTAGGAGATGTCTAATAAATTATTTGGAGGCGCTTATGCAGAATAGAAAACAAACCATTAAATTAATGGATAAAAGGGTGATTGCAAACAACACCCTTGAGCTCTTATATCAATCTAATAACCGTTTGGCATTTATTCCTGGCCAGTTTTACTCGTTTCACTTTGAGAATGAAGGGACCAGTAAAGCGCGTAGTTACAGTGCAGCAAACTCTATTTTAAATCCACAGCACAACTGTGAATTGAGTATTGCTGTCACACTTCATTCTCAGGGCTTTGCCAGTAACCGTTTTCTTGATGCTGAACCCGGTGAAGAAATTGAAGTGAGTGGCCCTTTTGGGAATTTGATTCTGCCTAAGCAGTTACCCTCAACGGTATTTTTGGTAGCAACTGGAACGGGTATCGCTCCATTCCGATCCATGTTGTCCCAGATTGAAGAGTTTCTGGAGCAAGGCCCGGTTAGATTTATCCTGGCGTTTGGAGTCAGATCCCGTGAAGACCTGTTATATGACCGCGAGTTTTACAATCTGGCAAACACCTACAGAAACTTTAATTACGAAGTTTATCTTAGCCAACAAGAGCCATTACACAGCCACGAATTCACTGGTCGTGTTACCAATTTGTTCAACAAACACGAATTGGACCCGGCAGATACGCTGGCGTTTGTATGTGGCAACCCTGACATGGTCGACGATGTTGTGGAAGGCTTTAAAGGCTGTGGGCTTGAAACCCGGCAGATCAAAAGGGAGAAGTATACCCTTTCACCTTTTTAAGTAGGTGCTTAGCTTTCTTTAGAGGGGTTAAGGCTATATTTAGAGCGCTCAAGGCTATCTCTAGAGGGCTCAAGGCTGTTCTTATAGCGCTCAAGGCTGTTAGGTCCACAGGCTGATAGGTGGGTCATTTGCTATAGCCCTTGCAATATCACGGCTGCTAATGACCCCAACTAATGCGTCATAGGCATCAACAACCGGTACCAAGACGAGGTTGTAGTGGTTCATCACCTCTGCAATTCTACGAATACTTGTAACGGGCTCAGCTGTGATAACCTCACCTGACAAAAAATCCCGAACCGGCGTGATTCTAATATTGGGCGCATTATCATCATTATCGATTAAATTTTTAATCGCAGAGGTTGGGTCAAACAATCCCACGATGCGGTTGTTTTCTGTGGTTACAGGTATAACTTTATTTCCACTCTTACTGAGTAAACTGAGACCTTCGTAAACAGTTTGTCCCTCTTTCAGTACTTCAAACTCCTCCTGCATGATCTCATAAGCATGTCTAAGCTCATCTTTAGGGTTGGCATGAATCAGATTTTTATAAGCATCTATCGAGCTTTTGTTAGGAATATGCGACTGAATATGGGAAGCATGGCTTAAACCATGGTTTTTCGGCTCAAGGGAAGCGGGTGAGCGGTCCACCGGATTGACCTTGTACAACTCTTCCAGAGTATTTCTGAAAACCCGACCGTCATAATCATAAATAGAAAACATAACCATCCCTCATATAGAGTTAGCTGAAAACCCTGAGTTAATTCCTTAAGTTAACTATAGTCACTATTGAATTATGACCAGAGAAAGTCCTTTCGGTTCATCACCAAAAAATTGGAATAAAGCTAACAAAAAATCTGTCCATTAATTCCCGACTGCGTGTTTATATACATACATACGATTTTTTATGTCCGAACAGACCAACAGATTTATATAACTACAAGGCAGGAGGTTACATGAGACACGTTAATGAAGACCTCGTTAAACGAGTTCATGCGAAGATTGTACGCTTCGGGAAAAGAGTCAATGAATGCCACCACTTTTTGGGAGGGCTCTATGCTCACAATAGTGGTGATGGTTTTGTCATTGCGGTTTCGGATGCATACAACCTGGCAAAAATTAACTTTGGGGAACAATTACAGTTAGAGTTAGTTTCTAACGATCATCAGGATATGTTCCTCAGAAAAGTCAAAACACTCGATAAAACCTACCACTAATCCAAAATTAAACGGGCCAATAAGGCCCGTTTTTTTTAAACGGCACAAGCAATATTTATATTCACTATTTATATCCAATAAATTTGAACCTTCCTCATATATTCTCGAAATAATAATGCTGCCTCTGATGTTAATGTGATTTATAAATATTATGTTTCTTCGGAGTAATTATGAACATTAAAAAAATATTATTCGTTGCTGACAGTAATATCATGATTACTGATGATTTCGCTTATCATATCTGCTCAAAATTAAAAGATTTGAGGGATGTTCAATTAACAATTTTATTAGTTGTTGATGAAGAACAGGTGCCAGGATACAGGGTCTTTGGAGAGGCAAAAAGTAAAGAAATAAGAGCTGAATTTACCGAAAAGATGCGTAGGTATATCGACTTTCAGCTGGCAGGAAATTCCACAATTAATGCGGATATAAAAGTTCGTTGTGGTATTCCGTTTATAGAAATTATTAAAGAAAGCGTTGAAGGCGCTTTCGACATCATTATTAAATCCCAGGACACAAAATTTCAAAGTATGCACAGCCTGGATCTGCACCTGTTAAGGAAAACACAGGTCCCAGTCTGGATCGTGAACAGTGGAGATTACAAAGCTCAGGATATGTTGGTTGCAGCCATTGACCTGGATCTCCAAAACAGCGAGGAAGGACGAGAAATCAACAGCAAGATAATGGATTTCTCTCTGTTTATCGCGGATGCACTTGGCTTAAGAATGAGGGTTGTTTCCTGTTGGAATGTGAATGGTGAAGACTCTTTAAATAATAACCCATACATTCAGATGGAGAGTATCAGCATCACTGAAGTTGGAGCATTGGAAGAGAATTGTTACATGGAGTTAATGAAAAGTTTTATCTCCGATTACAAGGATGTTGAGTACTCAATGATTAAGGGAGATGTTGTTAAATCTATCGCTAATTATGTGAGCTTTAACCGACCTAAAGCACTCATTATGGGCACATTCTCAAGAACCGGACTGAGAGGTTATTTAATTGGTAACACAGCGGAAGATGTTTTGCTTTCAATTGATTCATCCGTAGTGGCGGTTAAACCCGATGGTTTCAGTTCACCGGTCATATAAAAATTATAAAGTGAGGCTGATATGAAAGAATACACAGAAGATGAAATGACCAACAAACTCTATTCTGCGGTCAGATTTAGTGTAAGAATTTTGTCGGTCCTGATGGTGTTTGTAATTTTGATGGGTGTGGTTGATGTCGCGTGGACTATATATGAGAAAATCAAAACACCGCCTATTTTTATACTGACCATTTCAGACATGCTCGCAACTTTTGGAGCATTTATGGCGGTGCTGATTGCGATTGAGATATTAATCAATATCACAATTTATCTCAGGGATGACGTCATCCATGTGAAGATAGTAATGGCAACGGCCCTGATGGCAGTCGCGCGAAAAGTCATTGTATTGGATTTCGAAACCATTACTCCGCCGTACATTTATGGTTTAGCCGCCGTGGCCTTAGCCATGAGCGTTGGCTATTGGCTGATCCATAAACTGCCGACAAAACTGCATGAGTAGGTTCCCTAATTACTGGCCATCATGAGTCATTGAGCGCAAATACGGTTGGAGTTAGAGCTTTTCAATAAAAAATTGATCTTAGGGAACTTGAAAATGTAATTTCAGTCACTAGATACTGAATTAGCAAGGGTCACTGCTGAATAGGATGGCCCATGCATCTTTTGTTTTTATCTTGTATCGCTTTCGGAGGATATATTATGAACGCAATCGATTTGACTCCAATCTACAGAAACAGCATCGGTTTTGACCGTTTAGCTTCTCTTTTGGATAGCGC
>JASBRM010000040.1 GCA_030149405.1 Neptuniibacter sp.
AAGTTGTACCAGTAGTTGATCATGCCCGGGAATACCGCCAGCATACGATCAATGTGGTCGTGCTGTTCGGAGAAATCCTGCTCTGTTTCCAGGTTACCCAGCATTGAACAACCAGTACGCATTACATCCATTGGATGTGCGTCTGCAGGAATCTGCTCTAGTACTGTTTTCAGCGCTTCTGGAAGAGCGCGCATGCCTTTCAGCTTGGCCTTGTAAGCATCCAGTTCCGCCTGATTAGGCAGCTTTCCATAGAGCAGAAGATAAGCGACTTCCTCAAACTGAGCTTTATCAGCCAGTTCTTTGATGTCGTAGCCACGGTATGTCAGACCTGCACCAGTTTTACCTACGGTACATAGTGCTGTTTCGCCCGCTGATTGCCCTCGGAGACCAGCGCCACCTAGCTTTTTATCGACCATATTGTGCTCCTGTTTCGCATATTCATGTGGGCTCTACTAACTTCAGCGGCCCACTTAATTTATATGTTTAGATTTAACGTTCTAACGCTTTTACCGCTTTAGCAGATTAATTATTTGTTTTTACCTTCTGCGAAAAGTGCGTCCAGTTTCTGCTCGAAGTCGTGGTAGTTAAGGAAATCGTAGAGTTCCATACGAGTCTGCATGGTATCTACTACTGCTTTCTGATCACCATCTTTCAAAATATGTTCATACACATTCAATGCAGCCTTGTTTGCCGCACGGAATGCAGACAGAGGGTACAGCACCATAGTTGCGCCGTTCTCTGCCAACTCTGCTTTGTTATACAGAGGTGTTGCACCGAACTCGGTAATGTTCGCCAGCAGATGAGCACCATCAATGCCTTCTGCAAAAGCTTTATAATCTTCAAGAGTATGCACTGCTTCAGCGAAGATGCCATCCGCACCTGCTTCCAGACATGCCTGCGCACGTTCAACTGCAGCGTTCAGACCGTCCTGCTGGAATGCATCTGTACGAGCGATGATGAAGAAATCATCATCTGTTTTAGCATCAGCAGCCGCCTTAACACGATCTACCATCTCTTCCAGAGAAACGATCTCTTTGTTTGGACGGTGACCACAACGTTTCTGTGCAACCTGATCTTCCAGGTGAACAGCTGCTGCACCTGCTTTAATCATTTCTTTAACAGTACGAGCGATGTTAAATGCACCACCCCAGCCTGTGTCGATATCAACCAACAGCGGAGTTTCTACTGCACTTGAAATACGGCGCACATCTTCAAGAACATCGTTCATAGATGTCATACCCAGATCAGGCAGACCATAGGAGTGGTTAGCAACACCACCACCTGAAAGGTAGATTGCCTGATGGCCTACACGCTCAGCCATCATTGCATGATAAGCATTAGTAGTACCGACGATTTGGAGTGGCTGAGTTTCAGCAAGTGCTTTACGAAAACGTGCACCGGCAGTCAGGTTGTTGGACATGTTATTCACCTCTGGTTTCGGTTGCCCTATCCAGTTTGCCTTCAATATTCTTACGTGCCGCACCGATGTGACGTCGCATAAGCATCTCAGCCAGTTCAGGGTCACGCGATTCAATCGCGTCGACAATCTGGTGATGCTCTTTCAACGCCCGTTTTGGCCGTGAACTTGAGACACTGAATTGGTATCTGTACATACGTACCAGGTGATACAGGTCACCACCGAGGAATTCTAAAAGCTTTGAGTTTCTGCAGCCTCTAACAATCCGGTAGTGAAAATCTAGATCACCTTCTTTTTGAAAGTACGAACGTCCGTCGAGCTGTGCGATGTTCTGCTCATGTTCGTGTAACAGCTCACGTAAGCTGTCTATCTCTTCCTGAGGCATGAACTCAGCCGCTAAACGACAAGCCATACCTTCAAGAGCTTCACGAACACGGTAGATTTCTACCAGCTCTTTTGCCGACAGTTTGACTACCCTTGCGCCTACATGTGGTTTTCTTTCAACCAAACGTAACGCTTCCAGACGACGCATCGCTTCCCTTAATGGGCCACGGCTGATGCCGTATGTACGTGCCAGTTCTGGTTCACTGATCTTCTGGCCTGGAGGGATATCTCCCACCACTATCGCCGTTACGATCTGTTCGCAGACCTGGTCTGCCAGGGTACGTGTTTCGGATTGGAACACTTTATTATCTATAATCTCTGTCATAACAACCCAAACCTCAAGATTGTCGACAATTTCGAACTGAAGCCACGATACTCCTGCTAAATTACGCAGTCAACACGAAAACAGCAATAAATTGTCAACACAATACAAAAGTTTAAGGAAAATCCCTTAAATCTTTAACTTCACTTTTTATTCATAAAACGCTGCATCTCTTCATTCATAATCTTGCCGATCTGCCGCGGTTTTTGGAACGGTAAAGAGTGGTCGGTACCCGCCACCATAAAGTAGTGCCAGTTAGCAAGTCGTTCTGCCAACTCTCTTTGATACTGATGCATAAGATCAACACTGTGGCCGCCAATAAAGCTGGTCACATCACCTTGTGCTGCCACCAATTGCTCACGATCTATCTGCTTTATTTCCCGAGTCACACAATCCAGAGCATTAGCAAAGCCCTCAGGACGATAGGCCAACCTATTAATAGTCACCTCTTCAACTTGCGGAGAGACTTTCCTGTTTGGCGCTATTGCATCCAGAAAGTTGGTGACACCTTTTGCAATATCGATATTCTGGCGTAGGTGAATCGAGGCTTCTGAGAACTTCTCTCTAAGATCAACAGTCGTCTCCCAACAGGGCCGGTCCAACACTGCTGACTCCAGAAGAAATTGTTTTCCAACTCGATCAGAATGCTGTTGTTTAAATAGCAAAGAGACCAACCCACCCATTGAGTAACCACCGAGATCAAACTGCCACCATCCCAGATGATCAACCAAGGCATTCAGGTCAGCAACCAGCTCCTGTGCAGTAAAAGGATGCTCCTTACGATCGGGGTAATAGGTATCTCCCATTCCTCGCTGGTCAGGAACAAGTACCTCTGACCACTGGGAACTGAATGCAATAACCGCATCCCAGGTATCTACCCCTGCTACACCCGCACCATGCAATAGAACAAGACGCCTTTTACTTTCGATATCCGGATTACGATAAATTCGATAGGTAATATGTTGGTCAGGCAGATGAAACTCTCGTTTCTCTATTGAAAATGGATGATTCATTATTGCAGGCAATTATCTAAAACAACTTTTGAAGCTTAATCTTAGCTTATTTTTACCTGTAATAATGCCAATGTGTCGACAATCTTTAGTCTTTAACCGGTTTTTAAGGCTTTAGTTTAAGGGTTTAGATAGACAGCTCAGAATGCAGTAAATACAATGCGCCTTTATACCAAGACTATCTGAAGAACTTCGACTCTTGATCAACCAGCGCGCATTACCCTACCTACCCAGCAGCGAACCCTATTTTGAACGTATTCGCCATTTGGGCTACGCGGTTTTCCTGGACAGTGGCCGGCCTAAATGCCCCTGGGGACGTTTTGACATTATCAGTGCGCAACCGGTTGAACTTCTCGAGATGGCTGCGGCTGGACCAGAGCAACCTTTTGATGCCTTACAACAGCTCTACAGTAAATATCAGATTACAGTTTCAGAAAATCCTGACCTGCCTTTTCAGGGCGGTATCATCGGCCATTTTTCTTATGATCTGGGAAGATCAATAGAACAGTTTCAAGATCAGGCGGCTCAATATACCCAGCTTCCTGATCTCAGAGCGGGCTTATATCTCTGGGCCGTAGTTGTCGATCATCACAAAGAGACGGCTATTCTGGTATCAACACCCGATGTAGATGAGACACTGCTGAATCACCTTGAGTCATTACTGCTCAATGAAATTTCGCCGGAACCTAACGCATTTACATTAAATAGCCACTTTAAAGCCAACTTAACGGCTGAAGAATATAAACAGAAACTAAAAAAAGTAGACAACTACATCCATGCAGGTGATTGCTATCAGGTCAATTTCACTCAGCGTTTTAACAGTAGTTTTACTGGCGACACATGGGAAGCTTATAAGCAGCTAAGAGAAGTAGCTCCAACCCCCTATTCCGCATTTTTAGATTCACCTGAGCAACAGATACTCTCTCTATCACCCGAGCAGTTTCTAGAGTCTAAGAAACAACAAGTCACAACCAAACCCATTAAAGGCACACGCCCAAGATCTGCCGATCCTGAAACGGATGCGAACTTAAAGCAGGAGCTGATTGATTCTGAAAAGGATCGTGCGGAAAATCTGATGATCGTAGATCTGCTTCGCAATGATCTGAGCAAGGTGTGTGAGCTAAACAGCGTTAAAGTGCCGAAGCTGTTTAATATTGAAAGCTACGCAAATGTTCACCATAAGGTAAGTACGGTCACCGGTAAACTCGCTCCTAACAGTTCTCCGATCGCTTTGCTCAAGCACTGTTTTCCGGGTGGTTCAATTACCGGGGCACCTAAGATCAGGGCCATGCAGATCATAGAGGAACTGGAACCACACCGACGCTCTGTCTATTGCGGTTCTATTGGCTACATCAGTTTTTGCGGCAGCATGGACACCAGCATCACAATCCGTACTCTTCTCTGTGAAGAAGGCAAAATATACTGCTGGGCAGGTGGCGGCATAGTGGCTGATTCAGATGCTCAAAATGAGTATGAGGAAACCTTCAGCAAGGTTAATAACTTGCTGCATTGTCTGGAACGAACTATTCCTAAATAACTATCAGCCAAGATATACATATATATGGCCGTTAATAAATTTCTCAGTAAAGAACAAGCCTTGGATATTCTCGACAAAGTATCCTTCTTTGATGACCTCACATTAGAGGAAAAGAAGGCGCTGGCAGAATTTAACTGGTGCTTTATCGTTTATGACAGTCAGGATTATCTCACTGATGAAGGTTCATTAGATAAGCGTTTTTTTGTTCTTCTAAGCGGCCAGGTCAATATCATTAAGGGCATTCAGAAACAGATCATCACCCAGTTCAAAGCCGGTGAGATCATTGGAGAAATCTCTTTCCTTACCAACGAACCCAGAACAGCCAGTGTAGTTGCAACCACCAAAACCGCAGCTCTGGCGATTGATCAGGAGTTAATGGAAGAGATGCCCATTGAGCTTAGAGAAAAGGTCAAGGACCAGATTATTCTTAAAATGGCACAGCGGCTGAACCGAATGAACAACCGCCTGACACTGGGAAATATCTAATACAAAAATTTCATTAATCCAATTACGACAAACTTCGTAATATTAAGAACATAGCGGTTCAGAGATAAAGGTAATAGTTATGAACATCTTTCAAAAATTAATTTCTTGTTTAGTTCTTTATTTCTTAACCTTTACCGCCTTCGCTGAGCAACCGGT
>JASBRM010000050.1 GCA_030149405.1 Neptuniibacter sp.
ACTTTGAAATGGTCTATACATTTTAAACCTTTCATCGTTTTATTGAGATAATAAATTGGAATAAGTTCGATCTTATTTACTGCGAAAGGTCATTAAAATTAATGTTTCTAGACTTCACAATTTAAAAGCATATCTATATAATGCGCCCCACTTCGCAGATGTGGTGGAATTGGTAGACACGCTAGCTTCAGGTGCTAGTGCCTTCACGGGCGTGGGAGTTCGAGTCTCCCCATCTGCACCAACTATTTTTTAGTTGGTGTTTCAAAGGGTTGCGCCTTATACGCAGACAAATTGGTTTACACGCAGATGTGGTGGAATTGGTAGACACGCTAGCTTCAGGTGCTAGTGCCTTCACGGGCGTGGGAGTTCGAGTCTCCCCATCTGCACCAATTACTTTCCTTTTCTCTCTCCAATAATTACTTTGTTTTGAATATTGTTTCTGAAGTCAGGATTGGCTTGGGAAATTGATGTGCATGTCTTTCGGGAAGGGAGCAGGGCCATGCTGACCCTGCAGAATTTTTTTATTACTGACCGAATAATAAGCCCAGTTGTACCAAAGCGGGCAAAATCGCTACAACCAAACCTACAAGCACCATCAGGATTGATGGAACAACACCGATCATTTCAACATTTTCTTCCTGGTAAGCACTCATGGCTCTATCTCCTGAATAAGTATGTTTATCTTAGATAGAGCAAGGGAAATGCCATAATGGGTAATATCGATAAGCTACTGATATAAAAAGATTTTATTTATTGTGATCTGTTGGCTGTCTAGTTGAGTGATATATGTGTCATGTCATTTTTGGCATGAAGTGTCGAAATCTTCAGTGCTGGATTGTTTTACCTGCTGAAAAATCTGCACTGATGACCAGATAAACAAGCTGGCCATAATGACGGCCACTAAAAGGTCTGGCCAGGCTGATTGGGTTTGCCATACACCTGCCGCAGCCAGGATAACCGCAAGATTACCGATCGCATCATTTCTACTGCACAGCCATACTGATCTGACATTGGCATCACCATCACGAAACCTTAGTAGAATTAACACGCTGATTATATTTGCTGAGAATGCCAGGGCCCCAATGCTACCCATGGTCAAGGCTATCGGGGTCTGCATTACGACAACGCGATAGATGGTCATACCCAATACACCTAAACCCATCAGCAGCAGACTGGCAGCTTTTAATAAAGCGGCTTTATTTCGGATTTGTAAGGAGTGCCCAATGACCAATAGGGACAGCGAATAGGTGGCAGTATCGCCTAAGAAATCCAGAGCATCTGCTTGTAAGGCTTGTGATGAAGCCTGAAAACTTGCTCCCATTTCGATTATGAACATGAATGCATTGATGGCGATCACCCACCAAAGTGCGCGACGGTATTCTTTGGATGTACCGTCAAACTCTTGATTGTTACAACCGCATCCAGCCATCAAAATGCTCCTTTGTGATATCTAATGTTTTACATCGGTATCTACTAAATATCCACAAGTACCTACTGGATATGTTCGAAGATAATTTAACGGAACTAATTCGGTACCCAAGTATCATAGCTATAACCTTATAACCTACTAAAATTCTAAACTATTAATGGTGCTTTCAAAGGGACGAGGTCTTTTATGCTTAAGCAAGTAAGAACATCGATCTTGGTGCTCATATCCATTTTGAGTGCTGGTTTTGCATCGGCTGATGCATTAGACGGGGAAAAACACATTTTCCTGGTGGATAAAAAAGGTAATGAAATCCAGGTGGGCAGCGTAAGCTTTCAGGGCGGTGCCGAAGCCGTCAGCTATAAGCTGCACATGGATCACGATAAGTTTCGTGACTACTTCCTTTCGATGAAAGAGATGAAGTGTCTCGAAGGCCCTGAGTTGATGTGCCACCTGGCATATCCGTACAAACAGCCCCACACAGTTTCAGCTGTTGACCTAAGCTGGTTATCTCATGATCTGCTGTTTATGTTTAAGAGTCCTAAAGAGTTCGGAGCCAACTTTTGGAACGGTGTGTATTACAACATGAGAGTTGAGGATGGCGTGATTAAAGGTGTTGCCGAAGCGGTTGACCTGAACCTGCTGGCGTCCCCCCCTGATGATCTTAATACCCCGCCAATGAATGAAGGCGAGCGCGATGAAATAGATCGCACTAAACGTTGGCTGCCAGATTTGGTTATCAGATAAACGAAAAAGGGGCGAGTGATCGCTCCTTTTAGGTTCTAAAGCTCTACTTTATATCTAACAAAATGAAACTTTTGCAGATTGCCGAAGAGCTCAGGTTGTTTAAAATAACTCTATGATTAAACACATTGACCTCAAAACCCAAATTGTATGGTGCTTAATTGCATTCATGGTTCTGATGTCGACGGTTTCTCAGTTCTATTCTTTGCATACGCATATCCATCATTCTCATAGCCACCATGGCAATACGCACTCTCATTCCCACTCTCATGGTCGTTTTGATCTGAGTAATGATATTCATCAGCAAAGTGGAATCGAGCTGGAAGTTTCTAAGCAGCTAATCATCAGCAAAGCGCAGCCAGATTCGCTGGTGTTTATCGTTTATGCTGTTCTGTTGTTGTTTTGTCTAAGAGCCCAAGCGCAGCAGCCTGTAGTAAAAAGGAAGACCGAACGTCTTCAATCTTATTTCTCGATTCCTCCGCCTGCTCGTGCACCGCCTCAGGTAACTGTTTAATCAAGTAAACAGCTTTATTTACAGGGAAACCTGTGTCCCTAATCTGAGGATTAATAATGAGTTCTATTTTTCGTATACCTCTGCTGGTCGCTTTGCTGGCAATGTTGGTATCGCAGTTTGCTTTTTCCCATGGTATGTCCGAGGAGGAGAAACAGGCGATTATTGAGGGCGGTAATCTAAGTTATTTATGGCTTGGTGCTACCCATATGTTGTCAGGTTATGACCACCTGGCGTTTGTGTTTGGCATCGTGTTTTTTCTCCGTTCTTTCAAGGACATTGCCAAGTATGTCACTGCATTCACGCTGGGCCACAGCGTGACGTTGATTATTGCTACGTATCAGGGCATTCAGATCAATTATTACCTGATCGATGCGGTTATCGCCTTGAGCGTAACTTTCATAGCCTTTTCTAATCTGGGTGGTTTTCAGAAATACCTGAAGATTGAAACGCCTAATATGCTGGTGATGATCACTGCATTGGGTTTGATTCACGGCTTTGGTTTATCTACACGGTTACAAGAACTGCCACTGGATGCGGATAACCTGTTGTTAAATATCATTACCTTCAATCTGGGTATTGAATTAGGGCAATTAGCTGCGCTGGTGGTGATGTTAATGGTTTTGCATCTTTGGAGAGAGCGGGAGAGCTTCCGTCCATTTTCCCGTTTGGCAAATGCCGGATTAATGGCGATGGGAGGATTGTTATTTTTAATGCAGATGCATGACTACTCCCATGCCAATACGGAAACTGCAGAGGTATCTGTGGGCGTAAGCAGTGAGGCAACTATAGGTGAATGGAAAGACTCGGTTGTGATTGAGTTATCACCTCAAGGCTATAAAGAGTACAAGGTTATGCAGTCTAAAGATGCCTTGCTTGCTTATGAATGGAATTCTGAAGGTGGTGAGGTGTATTACGATTTCCATGGTGAACCTGCTGGGGATAAGACAGGTTTCTTCCAGAGTTATCAGATTGGAACAGATTCTACCGCCAGTGGTGCAGTGACGACCCCGTTTGCGGGTACCCATGGTTGGTATTGGAAAAATAAGTCAGATAATCCCGTTAAAATCACTTTAAATTTCCGTGGTGAGTATATCCTGATGCAGTAAGGTATACAGCCAGAAAGAGCCCGTTGCTCGGGCTCTTTTCTACTTAAGTGTTGTCTAAATTAGTTCTTTCTGTCTGTTTTTGATGTGCTTTATTGAAAGTTAGAGTTATCTGCAAGATAACTTCAGAAAAACAACAGGACCTGTTATGACCTCCATCTATAAAGCAATTAAGCCGCTGCTGTGTATTTTCATTATTCTGCTGCCTTTCAATTCATCTGCTGAAGAAACCTATGATGATTCTGTTGCGCTCAACGGTATCAGTTCTGCGAAAGCCGTATTTTTGATTGATTTCAAAACTGCAAAAACAACTGCGTTTTACATGGACCTTATCGTGGGCACTTATGACGGCCTGGTCAGACAGAACGTAGAGCCGGAGATGGTTGTGGTTGTAATTGGCCCTACTGTTAAATTTCTAAGTAAAACGGCGGACCCTGAACTGACGTTTGATTACGAGAAAGAGTTCGACTCCATCCAGGCAAGTATCAAAGAGCTGCATAAACGAGGGATCAGGATTGAGGTTTGTGCGATTGCGACTGACGTCTTCAATATAGATAACAGTACATTGCCAAAAGAACTGTCCGTCGTGGCTGATGGTTTTATCTCTTTAATTGGCTGGCAGACCCAGGGTTATAAGCTGGTGCCGGTTTTCTAAACGCGGATTGAGACGGCTTGTAATCAGTTTGGTGCGTTATTGCACTGAACATAATCCCAAACCATAAAAACGCACTGATTTGGTAAAGCATGTATGCTGTATTGCGGTGCACAAAAGGTGGTTGTTTTTTGCTCAGGTTTATAATTGGTGCATTAAAAATACATTATATGATTCTAATGTAAATTGGATCTGATTTTCTTAACTGACTGATATTAATAAAAAATATCTTAAAGATGTGTAAATAAAACATTTTTGGCAAGGCTTTTGCTCTTTTAGCTTACAGAGGTTGAGGGACCTCCGAGGGAGCTAACAATGAGCGATACAAGTCCAAAAGTGAGTACAGAAGAGAACAATGGCGTTCATCCCATCATCGTAGTTGGGGCTGGACCTGTTGGTTTTCGCTTTATACAAGAGCTGCGCAAGAATAAGTCGCAAGCTCCGGTTATTTTGTTTGGTAATGAGCCTTACAAACCCTATGACCGTGTTCGACTCAGTTCTCTATTAGCAGGTGAGTATTCCTCTGAGAACCTGCTGCTTCCTCTCGACGAATTAGAAAAAGACCCAAATTTCAGTTACCTGTACAAAGACATTGTAGGCATTAACCCTGACTGGAATACCGTTATGGATTCCGAAGGCAATGAATACACCTACAGCAAGTTGATTCTGGCAACAGGTTCCCGTGCACATGTGCCGCATGTTCCAGGTGTAGCTCTGGATGGTGTTTTTACTTTCCGAAACATGCGTGATGCGGAAAAACTAAAAGCACGTACAACCCGCTGTAAAGATCTGGTGGTCGTTGGTGGCGGCCTGCTTGGTCTGGAAGCTGCCCGAGCAATGCAGGGTAATCTGACCAATATCACTCTGGTGCAGCAAGCCAACCGCATCATGAACCAGCAATTGGATGATATTGCTGCAGAGCGCCTTCAGGAAAAGCTGGAAGATATGGGCATCCGTATCGTGGTGGGTGAGGGCGTTAAAGGTGTTGTCGGTGATCAACGTGTTGAAGGGGTCGCTCTTCGAAACGGTGAAATCATTAACTGCGATACTGTGCTGATCTCAGCGGGTATCAAACCGAATATCGATCTTGCCCGTAAGTCCTGGATTAAAGTTGGCAGCGGTATTCGCGTCAATGATCAGCTACAGACCTCACATCCGGATATCTACGCTATTGGTGAGTGTGCTGAGCATAACGATAAAGTTTATGGGCTGGTTGCTCCAGGGTTTGAGCAAGCGGCTGTTGCTGCAGAGCATATTTGCAAAGGTTCCAGTCAATATCTGGGGTCTTACAGTGTGGCTCGCCTCAAAGTTGTTGGTGAAACCGTATTCAGCATGGGCGATGTTCACGATGATCAGCCCCATGATCCAAAAACATTCCTGAGCCACGCCGGCACGGATGGAAATTATCGCAAACTGGCATTCAACCGTGGCCAGCTTGTAGGCGCCATTTCTATTGGTGACTGGGATGAGATCCCAAGAATTCAAGAGTTACTGACCCACAAACGTAAGCTGAAACCTTGGCAAAAGTTACGTTTCAGTATGACCGGAAACCTCTGGGGCAGTGCATCTAATAGTCCGGAAAACTGGCCGGAAACTGCGGTTATCTGTAACTGTAATAATGTTTCACGTGGAGCTTTGACT
>JASBRM010000051.1 GCA_030149405.1 Neptuniibacter sp.
CTGTTGCTGGAGGCATACCCAAAAACCTTTGACCGTAATAATGTCAGACCTCTGAAAATAGGCATTCAGGAAGACCTGATTGCGGACGATAAAGTTTCCAAGAATAAAATCAAAAGAGCCTTGGCAAGCTATGTGCGCTCATTGAATTACTATCGCTCTCTACGCGAGGGTGTTGACCGTGTAGACATCAATGGTGAACCAGCAGGTCAGGTAACTAAGGATGAGTCTGATTACGCTAAGCAGAAGCTCAAAGAGATTAACAAAGCGCGTCAGGACAAGCGTAAAGAACAGGAACGTACTGACCGCATGAGCAAGAAATTAGAAATGCTGGTGACTAGAAAATAAGTTGCTTAGCATAATAAAAAAACGGCGGTATATATCGCCGTTTTTTTTATGTCTGACTTATCAGTCGACAGGGTGATCGATAGGGGTTGGTGCCCCATGGAAATAACCTTGAGTGCCATCAACCTCGAGCGATTTAAGGATGGATAGCTGAGCTTCCCGTTCAACATGTTCAGCATAGGCATGAATACCTAAGCTGTGAACCACGCTGATCAGACTGCTAACAAAGAATTTATCCTCAGCACTGCCTTCAATTGAGCGAATCAACGACCCATCAATTTTGACGTAATCCGGTTGCACGGCATATAGATATGCGAACCCGCTTGGATGCACACCAAAGTGGTCGACACCGAACTTGATACCCAGACTCTGAAGCTCTTTTCTGAACTCCGAAACTATGCTGGTATGGTTCAGCACACCGGTTTCATCCACTTCAAACATGATTTTCGCAGGTGAAGAGCAAGATTTAAGTTTTTTGATCAACCAGCTTCTGAAAGCATCACTGGAGACAGCTTCCCGGCTGAGGTTAATCGTTAGCGGCAGCGGATGGGTAGCAATCTTGTCCAAGACTTGTTCAATGATTGCTTTATCCATCTCTACGATCAAACCCAGATCTTTAACCACATTTATGAACTCGCCTGCTGGAGCAGGTTTGTTTTCGCGATCCAGAATTCGGGCCAGAATCTCACCCTGTAAACGTTCTTCTGAAGAGATACCCAGTACTTTCTGAATCTGCAGAAAGATCTGGCGCTGATTAATGGCATTAGCAACGTGTTCTTTCCAGGAAGCATCTTCGGGCTCTGAGGTTGTCTCCTGTACCTGATCATATTGTTTCCACAGGCCGTGGATTCGTGCGGCTTCTTCAGCAGCAAGACGAGCTTCAGAAAGCAGCTGTTTAGAGTTGTTGGTTTCCTTAAAGCTACAACTACCCACACTGATCACTGGGCGCTCGCTTTCTGTTGCACCCAGTTGATGCAGTTGTTTTTCAATCTCAGTTTCCAGGTTTTCAATAGCAACGCGAGTTTGTTCAGGGTCGGTTTGGTCCGTAAGCAAAACAAAGTCTGCTCCGGATAAGCGTCCAAGCACGCTTTGATCTGCTTTACTGGCCATGCCTTCTAACTGATTGGCTAATAATTTCAGTACGGTGTTGGTCTTATCAACACCGATGAGCTCATTGATTTTCTGAAGGTTAACTAAGCGGATGATGAGTAAAGATCCGTGACCGAAATCGTCTCTGTAGTCCAGCTTCTCGGCAAGTTGTGATTCAGAAGAACGTTGATTGGACAATCCCGTTAAACCATCCTGATAGGCACTTCTTCTAAGCTCTTCTATATTGCGTGTTTGTTCATCGAACATGTTTCTAACCTGATGAACCATGTTGTTCATGGCCTGAACCACATATCGCAGTTCCCGGGTGCTCGGAAGCTTCGGTTGTTCAATAAAGCGTTTCTGGGAAAGGGCAACAGCCTGGTCTTCCACGCTTTTTAGCGGTTTAAGCAGATATCTCACCAGATAGCTGATGGATAACAGGCAGATCATAGATAAAGAGATAAACAGCAGAATACTGTCCTGAGCTCCACGCCAGAGTTTTTCATAGGCATAACCCGCGCGGCTCTGAACGTAGATGGTGCCCGCTTGTCGCCATTGATGAGTTACTTCCCGGGACATGGAAGGCGGAGTGATGTGGATCATCTGCTGGAACCAGTCTGGGACTTCATCACTGATCAGGGGTGGTGTGTTTTTCTCAAACAGTACAGTCCCTTCAGAGTTGGTTACGGTAATTTTTTGGTAAAAGCCGCTGTCAAAAATTGCATTTACAGCGGTCTCTATAGTCGCACTGTCCTCTTCTGCCATATAAGGCGCCAGATAGAGCCCCAGATGAGTAGCAGAGTCCTGGGCATGTGATTCCAGCTGGTTTTCCAGAATCGCTCTGGAACTGTCAGACATGATGTACAGAGTGCCCGAAACCAGTCCGATCAACACTGCAAAGATTGCAGTAATCAGTTGGTTAACCAATGACATATCTCATACTCCTCATCTTCCTTATTTCAGGTTGACTTCATTGTTCTCAATGCGTGACTTCAATCTAACCCAGGGTTTTAAACGGTTAGAGGTTCCCACCAGAGTGGTCCTTCTACCCATTTTGGACAGCCACAGGTTATCACCGTTAAAGCTGTATACGTGTGCCAGGTCAGGCCGCTTGTCTGCTGGAAGAATCTCTTTGTTGATATTATCCAGTACCAATGGAATGGCCTTTGGGGTGCTGTAGTATGTGAGCACCATGTGCGCCTGGTTGAAGCTTAAGGCTTTAACATAAGCAATGTTCATTTTATTTACCGGAACACCCAGCTCTTTCAGTGTGTAGTACTTAGCAATACTGAAATCTTCACAGTCTCCACCATTGGATATTAGAAATTCGACTGGCGTGGCCCAATAATCTTTTTTCTTCCAATGGATAATATCGTCAACAAACCGGACCTGGTTGAAAAAATAGTTCACTTTTTCCAGTTTGCTTTGATCATCAAGTGGGGCAAGCTCGGTTAAAAGTGCTTGCCATTTCTCGAGACGCAGTTGTGCTTCAGGACCGTATTTTTGACCGAGTTTTGCAATCTCAGCTTTACTGAGTCGGATGCTATCCGCTGCTACTGAAACGAAAATAATACAAGACAAAACAAACAGCATGACCGACACAGTGGTGCCAGTGTAGGAATTGCTGCTTTGAAATCTGAGCTTGTCAGCACGGATCGATTTCATTACTACGTTTTGCCTTATCGCTTAGTGCTTGATGGCATCATGCCACATTGTTTAAGTACTGTTTGCCATGCCTGAACATGTCGGTCCCGGGCAGACTCGTATTCGGACCATAATCCGCCTTTTGAGTTCCTGTTCAGAACCTTTTGCTGATAGTTGATAACGCTGGAGTTCAGATTCAAACCGCCAGCGATCAAATTATCAAAAAGGGTGTTGTTCAGATCCAGCCAGGTTTTACTGCTGTTGTGTACCTGAACCAAATAGGGTTGGACTTCGCCAGCGTAATACTTGTAAAACACATTTTGCAGGATTTTAGCCTTTTGTGAAATTTTACCATTAAAACAGATTGGCTTTTCCTTAAGATGTTGTTCGATCAGGTTAGAAGCGTGGTTTAGATACCTGCTGACCAGTTGAAGCGATGCTAGGCTCTGCGCACCTGAGCGATTTCGATGTAATTGTTCATACAGAGGTTCAATATCATGAACAAACTCTGGCAGTTCCCATTGTTGATGATCTTTCACCAGTTTAGATAACGAACTGATGGTGGAAAACGACTCTAGCATTGTAGAGCTGGAACCGTCAGCTTCAAGGGGAAGGGGCTGCTCACCGATTGAAAAATTATTCTCAATCTCGCTGGACGTATAGATGCCGTTCCATATCTCAGCGGTTAAATTCGCACTCTTAATCTCATAAATGTCAGACAGCTGCTCTAATAATTCAGGGTCATCCTTTTCGAGTTGAACGGTAGTCAGGCAATTCCTAATGGCGTCGAAAAATTTTAATTCGTAGACCATTTTTTGTGAGGGCGAATACACTTTTCCCAGTGAACTGTTGCGTTCTGCGATCAGAGGTAAGAGGTTACAGCGTTTTAGGTTAAGTACATCCAACAGGCCTTCTCGTATTTCTTGCGTAGGTGAAATACGGTCTCTGCGTTGTGGGAAAAGCGGTATTTCAGGTGCGGGAGGCAGTGCTTGATCAACCTCTAACACCCTGCTGACTCGTGAGGTGTAATTTTCCAGCATATCTTCAGGCTGATTGCTCTCGCATCCAGTCAGGTAAAAACAGCTAGCAATTAAACCTATCAATGTCAGGGTTTTGATGACCATACCTCTAGTTACATTTGCAGGAGAGATCTGCTTTTAAAATATAAGCGTGAGAGAAGAAGTATAGCCCCAATTGTCAGGCCTATCAGAAGGCCAATCCAGAATCCCTTTGGCCCCATAGCAGGAAACAGGAAATCGGTTTTCGCCAATACATAGCCAATGGGAAGGCCTATAACCCAGTAAGAAATAAAAACCAGTAACAAGGGCAGAGCCGTATCTTTATAACCTCTCAATGCGCCGGCACTGGTGACCTGAATCGCATCCGAAAACTGGAACATAGCAGCAATCACAATCAAGGACGCAGCTATCGTAATAATGCGCTCATCCTCTGTGTATAGCAGCACGATGTCCTGCGCGAACAGGCCCATTAAACTGGAACTGATTACGGCTAAACACAATGTAATCAGAAGGCCCGTTCTAGCACTGAATCTTGCGGCTTGTGGAGAGCCAGCGCCCAATTGATGCCCGACCCTGATCGTCAACGCCATGGCGATGCTCAGTGGCAGCATAAATACCAGGCCGGTAAAGCTCAAAGTGATCTGATGAGAGGCGATCATCACTTCTCCAAGGTCCGCTAATAGCAGAGCTATAACCGAAAACATGCTGACTTCTATCAGTAGAGAAAGGCCAATAGGCACGCCCAGCTTTAAAAAGGTAAACAGCTCATGAGCGCTTGGCAGTTTCCATTCAGAAAACAGTTTTAAAGATTCAAACGTCTGGGCTTTTAAAACATATGCAAGTGCTGTAAACAGCATGATCCACATAACGATTGCGGTAGCCCAGCCACAGCCTACGCCACCTAACTCAGGCAACCCAAACTTACCGTAAATCAGCAGGTAGTTAAGTGGGATGTTACATAACAAACCAAAGATCGAGATCACCATGGCGGGTTTGGTTTTGCCAAAGCCTTCTATATAACTTCGCATCAACTGATAGAAAAGCAGGGCAGGGAACCCCCAGGAAATTGCCTTGAGATATTGGTCAGTAATCACTGCCAAATTTTGTTCAACACCCATAAAGCGCAACAAGGGCATGCAATTGTTCATCAGATACATGGCGATCACTGTAAGAACAACTGCGATGAATGCGCCTTGGTGCAAGGCGGCTTTCGAAGTTGACGCTTTTCCTGAGCCAACCAGATGAGCCACTATTGGCGTGGTGGCAATTAAGATTCCCTGAGATGCCAGGAAGATAGGCAACCAGATGCCCGAACCCAGGGAGACAGCAGCTAGATCGGTTGAATCGTAGCGGCCAGACATCAGGGTATCGACAAAGCCCATAGAGGTCTGTGCGATCTGGGCAATGGCGATAGGGCCGCCGAGCGCAAGAATGACTTTAATTTCGTTGAAGGTTTTCAGATCGGAGCCTTGATGCAGATGGATATCAAGGGCTTAAGCATAGGGCTGGAACAGTCATTGAACAATCTTTTTTAGGCGTAATTGCTAAAATACCGGATCTTTATCGAATCTGATCAGAAAAAATCATGGCTGTAATGGAATTAACATTTTTGCTATTTATTATCTGCAACTTAGATGGATATGGCTTGCATTACATAGCGGTGTTGCCAGGAAAAGGCGTCTCCTGATTTGCGTAAGTTATACCCTGTTTTAAAAGGCAGTTTCAGAATGATATTTACATCATTCTGGCGATATGAAAGACCAGATTAGGATTAGACAAATGGCAACAACAGGCACAGTTAAGTGGTTTAACGACGAGAAAGGCTTCGGATTCATTGCACAGGAAAATGGCCCGGATGTTTTCGCTCATTTCAGCGCAATTCAGGGTGATGGTTTTAAATCTCTGGCAGAAGGCCAGAAGGTTGAATTCACGATCACTCAGGGTCAGAAAGGCCCTCAGGCTGAGAACATCGTTAAAGTGTAACGATTAAGTTCGCGCCTTCCCTGAAAAAGCATGCCGAGAGGTGTGCTTTTTTGTTTTGTGGTGCTATGAACGGCGCTATTAACCACCTAGCGGGTAGATTCTTCTACCAGAGTTAAAATTTGTATTGCTTGCTCCCGGTTATCACCGCAAAAGTCAGGTTCCGGGGCAAAAGCTGCGCAGGCTTTTGGTCGTTCTGGTTTGCCAAATATGGAACAACGCAGGTCATCGGTCAGATGCTGGCAGGGTTCAAAAGCGGGTTTATTTAGGCTGCTGATACTTGGGATAATGCAGCAGGCTGCACAGTTTGGGCGGCATTCCATAATCAAAGAGTATTGTGAACAAGTTTGTATTGTAATTGTGGGGCATAAAAACAAAAAGCCGATCTAAAAAGACCGGCTTTTTCTGTAGCAGATTTGTTTAGCCTGCCTTTGCTGGTGTCTCAGCAGACTCAGGGTCAAGGCCCAGAGTGGACAGAGTATCAGAACGTACTTGTTTCAGCAATTGAGCATCTTCAGTCAGGTTCTGACCATAAGATGGAATCATTGAAACGAGTTTTTCTTTCCAGCCTTCGTTTTCCAGTTTATCTGAGAAACAACGCTCAACAATACTGATCATCGCGCTTACTGAGGTTGATGCACCTGGAGATGCACCCAGCAGAGCCGCAAGGGTACCATCAGAAGATGTGATAACTTCAGTACCGAACTCAAGCTTACCTTTGCCCGTTTCATCTTTTTTGATGATTTGAACGCGCTGGCCTGCATGGGAAATTTCCCAGTCTTCTTCCTGTGCTACCGGGAAGAAATTGCTCAGGGACATAACACGGGAACCATGTGTCTGCATCACTTCGCTGATCAGATACTTGGTCAGGTCCATGCTGGTAGCGCCAACATACAGCATTGGCTTCAGGTTGTTTGGCTTAAGGCTGCCAAACATGTCCATCATTGAACCGTTCTTCAAAAACTTAGTTGTGAAGCCGGCAAACGGACCAAACAGAAGGGCTTTTTTACCGTCGATGACACGCGTATCCAGATGCGGTACAGACATTGGAGGAGCACCAATTGGAGCGCAGCCATAAACTTTGGATTCGTGGCGCTCAACAATTTCCTGCTTCTTACACACCAGCCATTGTCCGCTGACCGGGAAACCACCGTAACCTTTGCCTTCTGGGATATCGGTTTTCTGCAGCAGAGGTAATGCACCACCGCCTGCGCCAAGGAAGACAAACTTACTGTTCACGCTCAATGATTCTTTTGTTGCTCTGTTTTTCATAGAAACAGACCAGGAATCATCTTTATTCTGGTAGAAGTCGATAACATCGTGGTTCAACATCAGATCAAAGTCTTCAGTCTGATCCAGATAGTTCACCATATTTCGAGCTAGAGAGCCGAAGTTTACATCAGAGCCGTAACGTACTCGCGTTGCAGCAATTTTTTCGCCTTCTTTACGACCTTCCATCACCAGAGGCATCCACTCACGGATTACATCCGGATCCTCGGTATATTCCATAACATCAAACTGATGATGCTTACTCAAAGCTTCATAACGTTTGCGTAGGAAGTTAACGTTCTTTTCACCCCAGACAAAACTCTGGTGAGGGACTGGGTTGATAAAGTTGGAAGGTTCAGGGAGTGCACCTTTTCTGACCAGATAAGACCAGAATTGAAGGCTTACTTCGAAAGAAGCGTTAATCGCGTATGCTTTAGAGCAGTTGATTGTGCCGTCGGCCGCTTCAGGGGTGTAGTTCAGCTCGCAATATGCTGCGTGGCCAGTACCTGCGTTGTTCATACAATCGGTACTTTCTTTAGCAACTTCTTCCAGTCGCTCAACCATGCAGATCTTCAGGGATGGATCCAGCTCCTTAAGCATAACCCCCAGGGTTGTGCTCATCGCACCCGCGCCAACTAGCAATACATCTACCGTTTTTGTGGTCATAGAAACTTCGCCATATTAGTAGTAATTATGGTTTGTGAAGTGACACAGAAGGTGGGGCTTGTGGCCGCACGAATTTTGCTCGATAAATTCGTAACCTTCTGAGACTTCTTATACTGCAGCCATTGATAAGCAATAGTCATATAAAAAATATGACAATTTGTTCATGTTGCAGTGCAGCTTGCCGAATTATACGTATTCCTGAGCTAATGTCTTGGTAATTCCATCTATAGGCGTTATCAATTTGGATGATAATCCTCCTAAAGTATTAGTTATAAAGGCTTGGCAAAAGTAGGGCTTTATTGAGTAATTCCATGCTCGTTATAGGTGAACCAGAATTGGAATCCAGTTTTGCATTTGCGAATTAAAAGTCGTCAAAGTTGGCTACAATACACAGCATTAAATTATAGACGTTGGAAATCTGATGGAAGATGTAATCGAGCTACTTAAAGAGAATAATCAACCGGTTCCAGTACCGCTTGAACTTCCCGATGATGACGATCTGGTGGAAATTGAGGAAGAGATTCTCATCTCACTCCCGGATGAATATAAATATTTTTTAATGGAAGTGAGTGATGTGGTTTATGGTTCTTTGGAACCCGCTACAGTGATGGACCCGCAAGCGCACACCTATTTACCTGATATGGCTGCCTATGCCTGGGATATTGGCATGCCACGCGAGTATATCCCCATCTGTAATCATGAAGATGGCTTTTATTGCATCACTCAGGAAGGAGAGATTTTATTCTGGTCGCGTTCAAGTGAAGCGGTTGAGGATGAATGGCCTTCTATCTGGAACTGGGCAAAAGATGTTTGGCTGGAGAGTTAAGTTGTGAGCAAAGCCATTTTTGAACAGGTCGAAAAGCTAGCACACGAGTTGATGGCTGCGGCAGAAGCAGATAATGAAGAGCAGTTTTATGCGCTTTACGATCAACTCAAGCAGTTGTGTAAGGAGCATCAGGGCAGTAAAAAAGATCATCCCGTTTTATGGGAAACACTCGGTGATTTCAGCGAAGAAAATGATGATGCAATCGGTGCTTACAATCAGGCCTATCAACTCGCTGAGCAGATGAAAGACAACGAATACAAAGCGTCCATTCAGTTTTCTCTAGCACAAAGGTACTTTGAGGAGGGGCGCAAAACTGAAGCAGGGGATGCTTTGGAGAAAGCGGCTAAGTTTGCTTCTTTTACTGAGGATGATGAGTTGCAGGAAGAGATTCAGCTGTTGGCTGAATCTAGTAGCTAGAACGTGGCTTCGCCACTGCTAGAACGCCGCTTTGCGGCTGCTAGTGGCTAGGAAAAGCGAAGGGCAGCGAGTCCTTGTTAGAATCGACATTTTGCAGGCATTAACGCCGCGCTTTGCGGCTGGTTTGGAGCATAGCGGAAAACCAGTCCGGTAAAAGCGCCTTGTTACGCATTTTCTGGCCACCCCTCGTGAAGTTCAAATATTTCTCTAAATGAGAGCCCTTCATGCCACTGCATCTTGTCACCCGCAGGCTCTGCAAAGGGAAAACATTTCAACGAATCTGGAGCAGGTAACGCAGCCCAGGGATTTATGTATATAGTGCTCTGCCTTACCGCTAAGGAAGAAGCATGAAGGTCATTAAATATCCATGCAGCGCTAACGCGCGTATACTGCGGCCCTCTTTTGCCATGCCATGCTCCATTTGGTGCTCTTCGCATTTCTGGCTCAGCATCACTGCCGGATTTAAAAACAAATTGCTCTTGCCCATAAAGAGCCTGCATTTCATCAATTCGATCAAGATGAAAACTATCTAAGTTAACAGCTACAACCAAAGGAATTTCAAGATCACCATATTTCCCACCCTTAAACTTTATTGCATCTCTAATAGGACTCCACGCATCAATCCAACCACCTCCCATACCACCGATACCAATAAGGGTAGAACTCTTTCCTCTCTTCTCAGGCTTTAGAGGGATTGGGCGAATTTGTAAATGCCATTCATCATGATTCCAAACCATAGGCTCGATGCCGTCAAAGCCTTCACTATCTATTTTTTTAAGTATTTCATCCGGATCAAGAGAATCTAACCATGCATGAATCTTGTTCTTTAATTGTTTACCACTAGGAGGGCTCTTGGGGCTTCCCTCATCATCCAGCGCAATCATAAAGTTACCATGTGGGAACTTGGCCAAGGTGTCTAGAACAACTCCTTTTCTAGCTTCCCCACCTCTATCTAATTCATTGTTTTCTGTTGCCAAAACTGCTTCTAGATAAAAAGTTTGGCCGCCACTGTCAGAAACAAGAAAGTCTGGTCTGTAAGGACTACCATTAGGGAGCTCTGGATGAGGAGTTAATATAAAACCTTGCCTTCTCAAGGCTTCATGTAGAAACAATTCAAAAGATGCGGAACGAAAATGAACATCATCTCCAGATTGAAAACGGGAGATGAGTTCCTTTTTTTCCTGTTGAGGATAGTTCTTTAGATAGTCTTCAATGATGTCTCTTATTTTGGCTATCTCGGGTCGAGCAGAGCGATTATAGAAAGTGAAGTCGCTCTCAGTATTCCGCTTAGGTGAGTTGTCTGTGCGCTTTAGACTATCGAAGACCTTAGGAGTAGAATTATTCAAGCCAATTCCTAAGGACTTTTGAAAGCCTTCATCTTCATTTTTCGTCCAACTCTTCCCATGAAACTACTCAATTGTATGCGTAACATTTTAATAAAGAGCGTGCGTTTTTTTCTGCCATAGAGAAAAACAAAAGCATTTGTAATTGTTTGAATATAAACAGCTTTTAGGCAGCACTGCCATTTCCCTTCGACAAAAACGAGCATGCGCGTTTTGATGACTGACTGTGCTCGTAAGTCTGCACAGCGAAATCCCTTAGTGCTTAATATGTAACTGCTGAATGGAAAAGGCAAGGGGGGGGTGGAATCGTATAGGCAACAAAAAACGGAGCCGAGGCTCCGTTTTTTATGATCAGAATTAGCTGTTAGTCGATACGTACTGCTACGTAACGGCCTGGAGCAGGTTCGATCTCTTTGTAGGTGTCGTTGCCTGGAGCGGTTGGAGCAGGGACTTTTTTGCCTGCGCGACGTTTCAGCCATTCAGCCCAGTGAGGCCACCATGAACCTTCCATGCGCTCGGAAGTTTCCAGCCAGTGATCAGCGCCTTTGCCTTGTTCACCGTTAACCCAGTAGTTACGACGGTTCTTAGAAGCTGGGTTGATAACACCAGCAACGTGACCACTTGCACCCAGTACAAATTCATTCTTGCCTTTCAGCAGATCAGTACCTTCGAATGTGCCTTTCCATGGAGCGATGTGATCTTCGATGGTAGACAGGAAGTAGCATGGGATCTTGATTTTACCCAGATCAATCTGTTCACCACAGATGGTCAGCTGATTCTTCTCGCGCAGGCCATTTTCCAGGTACATGTTGTTGATGTAGAACGTGTACATTTCTGCTGGCAGGTTAGTTGAATCGCTGTTCCAGTAAAGGATATCGAACGGAGGAGGCGTCTGACCTTTCAGATAGTTGTTCACTACATAAGACCAGATCAGGTCGTTTGAACGTAGCATGTTGAATGAAGTAGCCAGTTCGCGGCCGCTCAGGTAACCCTGATTGGTTACTTTGTTCTCCAGCTTTTTAACTTGCTGCTCATCGATGAATACACACAGGTCGCCTGGATCTTTGAAGTCCAGAAGTGTAGTGAAGAAGGTTGCAGAAGCGATCGAAGTGTCTTTACGTGCTGCCATAACTGCAAGCGCAGAAGTCAGCAGTGTACCGCCAACACACCATGCAACAGCATTCAGTTTGTCGGAACCAGTGATCTCTTTAACAACTCTGTTTGCTTCCAGGATGCCTTTCTCAACATAGTCATCCCAGCTGATGTAACCCTGTTCGATTGTTGGGTTCAGCCATGAAACCAGGAAAGTTGTCTGGCCCTGATCAACGCAGTATTTAACGTAAGAGTTGTGCTCTTGCAGGTCCAGAATATAGAACTTGTTGATGCAAGCAGGAACGATCAGTGTTGGGCGAGCGAAGGTTTCTTCAGTCGTTGGGTTGTACTGAATCAACTGGAACATTTCGTTTTCGAATACAACAGAACCTTTAGTCGTTGCAATGTTCTCACCCAGCACAAACGCTGATTCGTCGGTCATAGAGATACGACCTTTCTCAGCATCACCCAGCAGGTTCTTCAGGCCGTCTACCAGACTCTGACCTTTAGTTTCCAATGCTTGCTGCAGAACCTCAGGGTTCGTAACCGCAAAGTTAGTTGGGGACATCGCGTCAATGTACTGCTGAGTGTAGAACTCCAGCTTCTTCTGTTCCTGGTCAGACAGCTTAGCGTTAGCTGCCATCTCCTGCAGTAGCTTAGAGCTCAGCAGGTAGGATTGTTTGATGTAGTCAAAAACAGGGTTCTGAGACCATTCTTCAGCCTGGAAACGACGATCGCCACGCGCAGGTGTTGCGATTGCGTCATCCGTTTTGCCAGTCAGCAGGTTAGTCCAAAGGTTCATCTGGTTCTGCTGATATTCGGTGAAAGCACGAATCCATACAGTAGGATCTTCAAAGGAACGGTTTGCTAGTTCAGTCCAAGACTGCGCAAAGTTTGTGAAAATGTCGTCACAGCCAGCCTGAGAAAACATATCAAGCACTTTCTTGGTTTCTGTGTTCAGGTAGTCAATAAGTTCCTGCGGGTTAGATAGCAGGTTACTGTTGTTTTCCATAGATTCGCCTTTCTTTGTCATATCCGGCCTACCAATCAAAGTTAATATTTTCAAAAATTTTGGAGGAGGATTTAGATCGTTTCTCACTAAGGGTATTCCAGCATATTCTGGCTGGATTATATTTGCAAGGATGCAGAATAAGAGCCACAGCATAGTATTGTGCTATGCGGTGTATCAAGGTATCCCTTGGTCGATGACACTAAGGGTTTACTACTTGAATCTATGTTTACACCCTTTTTTGCAATTGCGCATTTTGGGAAAATTGTACAAACCATAAGCTGTTGATCTGTCAATGCATTAACAGTATCTCACGGATTTGTTGCAGAATTTTTGTGCAGACTACAGCGCGATAAAAATATTTTCTGATGGGCTAAACGAGTACTATAGGCGCAAACATTTTGATTTAAATTTTTTCTAACAGCTGAGAAAAAATAAATGCGAGAACTTGAGCTCATGGGTACGTTAGGGTGCCACTTATGCGATGTGGCCGCTGCGGTCTTGATGCCGGTCGTGGACCCGGAACAGTTTGCAGTCTACCAGGTCGACATAGCGGATGATGATGAGTTAATGGACAAGTACGCTGTTAGAATTCCCGTTCTGGTTGATGTTGAATCGCAACAGGAGCTTGAGTGGCCTTTTGATGAACAGGCCCTCAAAGCGTTTCTTGAAGGCCTATGAGTTTAAGGCTAAAAGTTAAAGAGCTGGTGGGTATTCTTAGCAACCGTTTCTTGTAATGACTCAAAAGATTGACCTCTTAGAGACGCTACTTTAGCGGCGATATGGGGTAAATACTCCGGTAAGTTTCTCCGAGATTTAGGTTTAGGCTTAATATCTCGTGGAATCAGATAAGGGGCATCCGTTTCCAATAGCAGCCTTTGTTCAGGGATATCTTTAACCAGCTTTTGCAGATCCAGGCCTCTGCGTTCATCACAAATCCAACCTGTAATCCCAATATAAAGGTCCAGATCCAGATAGTTATAGAGCTCTGTTTTTGTCCCGGTGAAACAGTGGGCGACTGCACCGACAAAGTCATCACGATGGGACTTGAGCATGGCCAGCTGTTGTTTATGAGCATCTCGCTCATGCAGGAACAGGGGGAGCTGCGTTTCGTGGGCAATTTCCAGTTGGGCTTCGAACGTTGCAATCTGTTGCTCGGGTTCTGAAAAATTACGATTAAAATCCAGCCCGGTTTCACCACAGGCAACCACGCAACTTTCTTTACACAAAGAACTGATCTCTCGCAGGTCACTTTCTGAATGATCTTTCGCATAATGCGGGTGAACACCCACTGTGCAAAATAGCTGCTCAGGATATTCCTGACAGAGTTCAATGGCTTCCAGACTCTCTTTTAACGTCGTACCGGTGATGATTAATTTACCCACACCGCTTTCAATGGCGCGTTGGATAACGTCGTGTCGGTCTTTATCAAAACTACTGTCGGTGAGGTTGATGCCAATATCAACCCAGGTCGGTGTACTGCTTTCCAACGTGCTTATCTCTTGCTGTGTAAATTAAAGACGAATGATATCGTTTTGATTGAGGGCCAGCAGCTGCAGCTGCTTTTCCGACAATAAACTCGCCTGTCTGCCTTGCAGGCGGTCATAAATGACTCTGAAGGCCAGCACATTTTGCACATAATTGCGGGTTTCTTTAAATGGAATGGTCTCAATCCAGACATCCAGAGGTAGATCACCACGATCTTTGAGCCAGCGTTTTACACGGTGTGGACCGGCGTTATAGGCAGCAGCAGCGTAGGCTGGGTTATTATCAAAGCGTTTGTACATATCACCCAGATAAGCTGAGCCCAGTGTGATATTAAGTTTGGGCTGGAACAGCTGTGAGCGGCGGGTATATTTAACTTTGTGCTTTTTGGCAGTATCAGAAGCTGTCTTTGGCATCAGTTGCATTAAACCGCGAGCGCCTACATGGGATGTCGCTGAATATAGAAATGCACTTTCCTGACGGGCAATTGCTATTGGAAAGCTCAAATCCAGACCGTTTTTAACTGCGTGTTTGGCAAATAAGTCTTTATGCGGATGTGGAAAACGCAGATCTACATGATCCCAGCGATTGGTCTTAGCTGCGTTAATGATGGCTTGCAGGTGCCATCCCCAGGAGTGGGCCAGATAGCCAGATGTGAGCTTTTCTTCCTCACTCATTTTGCTTTGAGCTAAGTTCCATTCACGGTTAGCTTCAACAAGTTTGCCTAGCTTGAACAGTTCCCTTGCACGCAATACAGCGGGTTGTTGTTCCAGCTGAATGAGCTGTATTTCAGATGGTTTTGAACTGCTCGCGTTTAAAAGGAATGGCGCTTCACTGATCTCAGCAGCCAGGTAACCATAAAAGCTTCTGTCCTGAGAGATCTTGTTAAAGCGATCGACTTCGCTGTTTTCAGGCATCAGATGCATTTCTGAGACGGCTAACCAGTATTGCCATTTGGCTGACGATTGTTTCTCTTTTGGCAGGTTCTGAATTGCATCATGAATCACCTGCCAGTCCTGTGCGGCAAGAGCATTGCGGATACGTACTTCCGTCAGTTCTGCAAGTTTATACTTAGGGTCTAATTTTTCACTGAGTTCAATCGCTTTGCTGTGATAACGGCTGTTTAGCCGTTTGCCTATATAAAGGGAGACATTTTCCTGAATATCAGAAGGAAAATTTGCCTTATTTTTTACCCAGGCTTCCGTTGCTGAAATGGGATGGGAGCGGAACCATTTTTTATAGGCCAGTTGCGCCGCACTAGCGCGATGCTGTGCCGGTAGTTGTTTTAATTTCTTTGAAGTGATCAGGGAAGGCGAGTTGTAAATTTTCCAGAACAGTTGGCTTTGTTTCTTGTGCTCTGCTTGTGTGATCTTCTTATCAATATAACGAGCAAGCTTGGTATTTCCCTGTTCCAGGCTTAACCAGAAGCGATGAGTTGCTTCAGCTGAAGTAGGCCTGCCGGTTTTCATCCAGGCTTTAAATAATGGATCACAGCTTTTGGGTTGGGAATTACCCACAACCCAGAGGTCTCTGGCATTAAACAAAGCTTCTTTTTGTTGAGTCACCGTGCCATTCAGCAAAGCGACCTGATATTGGCAGATGTAGTGGGTGCTTTCGACTGGGTTTTTCTCGAAATGATGAATGTATGCAGTCCAACGTTTGGACTTTGCCAGATGATTCAACCAGGTTCGGTTTAAACGGTTCGCAAGTGGAAGCTCACTGTAGTCTTCAAGAAATGCATTAATCTTCTGCTGCGAGATGGAACGCTTTTGTTTTATGTAGAGAGAATAATCGAGATAGGGGTAGAGCGGGTAGTTGCCAAGTCGTGATTTCAGTTTGTTGAATTCTGTGATCTTGTTGCTGTTTAAAAGCTTCTCTGCCTTGAGAAATAATTCCCTTTCGGATTGGTATCCGGGGGTGGGAACGTAGCTAAATGCTGCCGTTGTAAAAAGGCTGAAGAATAAAAAAAATAAAACGCGTGGCATTATCCAGTCCAAAATTAAGTTCCTTACATGACTTATACGGCACTTTGCGGCGTTTTTTAAATGAATTTGTTGTGTATGCAGTAATTTCATGCAACTTGTGCAAAAAACAGTAAAATAGCCGCCCCAGTTAACGAGTTCTTTCAGACCATGCCTCTCATTCGACTAGATAAAATTTCCATCGCTTTTGGAGCCAAACCACTTTTAGATCATGTGGATTTTCAGATTGATCCCGGTGAACGTGTTGCGCTTGTGGGTCTGAACGGTGCCGGTAAATCCACGTTGTTGAAACTGGTAGCGGGTCATCATAAAGCGGATTCGGGTGAATTTTGGGTATCCCCCACGTGCCGAATTGCGGAGTTGCCTCAGGCGATGCCTGCTGCGGATGAACGCATCGTCCGTGATGTTGTGACAGCAGGGCTTAAGGATATTCTGGATCTCCGCCAGGCATACGATGCTATGGCTCTGGAAGAAAACGTAAATATGGCAGAGTTGGACAAACTACAGCATCAGATCGAGGCGGTAGATGGCTGGCATCTGGAGCAGAGAGTTCAACGAGTCGTAGAGCAACTTGATCTGCCTGCTGAGAAAGCGATGTCTGAACTGTCGGGTGGCTGGCGTCGTCGTGTTGCGCTTGGGGCTGCATTGGTTCAGAACCCGGATCTGTTGTTACTGGATGAGCCAACCAACCATCTGGACATTGAAACAATTGAGTGGCTCGAAAAACAACTCCTCGAGTTCAAAGGTGGTTTGCTGATTATCTCCCACGACCGTGCTCTGGTGGATCGTCTGGCAACCCGCATTGTAGAGCTGGACCGTGGGGTTCTTACTTCGTTCCCCGGAAGCTATTCAGCCTATATTGAGTTGAAGCAAAAGCTGCTCGAAGAGGAAGAGAAACATAACGCTGAGTTCGACAAAAAGTTAGCCCAGGAAGAACGCTGGATCCGGCAAGGGATCAAAGCACGACGCACCCGTAATGAGGGTAGGGTCAGGGCGCTGAAACAGCTGCGAAATGAACGAGCAGAACGACGTGAGCGTTCCGGCAAGGCTAAATTTTCCCTGGAAGACGCTGCACGTAGCGGAAAGCTGGTGGCAGAACTCAAGAATGTAAGCCTGAGCTATGCGGATCAACCGCTATTTCACGATTTTGATTTTCTATTGCAACGCGGGGATCGCGTTGGATTGATCGGCCCTAACGGTGCAGGTAAAAGTAGTTTATTGCGGGTTCTCTTAGGCAAAGAGAATCCTGATTCCGGTGAGGTGCGTTTAGGCACCAACCTTCAGGTTGCCTATTTCGATCAGCTGCGTGCGACGATCGATCCGGAAAAAACGGTAATGGATAACATATCCGAAGGACGAGAAAGCATTACCATCAATGGTAAGCAAAGGCACCTGATCAGTTATCTTAATGACTTCATGTTTGCACCTGAGCGGGCGAGAACGCCGGTCAAAGCGCTTTCTGGTGGTGAAACTAACCGTGTGTTACTGGCAAAACTCTTTAGCCAGCCAGCAAACCTTCTGGTATTGGACGAACCTACCAACGACCTTGATATTGAAACTCTGGAACTTCTCGAAGAGATCATCCTTAACTTCGACGGCACTATCTTATTGGTTAGCCATGACCGTACTTTCCTCGATAGTGTTGTCACCAGTACGCTGGTGTTCGAGAGCAAAGGTGAGTTGAAAGAATATGTAGGCGGTTATAAAGACTGGCTACGTCAAAGACCTGCCCGGGAAGATGCTGCTAAAGCAGTGAATCAGAAGTCTGAACCATCCCCGAAGAAAACAGAGGCTGTTGCCGAAGCGACTTCGAAACCCAAAAAGCTTAGCTACAAACTACAGCGTGAGCTTGAAATGCTGCCTGCTCAGCTTGAAGAAGCCGAAGCCGCGCTTGAGGCTATTCAGGAAGAAACCAGTGCGCCTGATTTCTACCAAAAGGATCATGAAACGGTCTCAGCTAAACTGGCTGAATTAGCAGAGCAGGAACAACAACTTGAAGCATTGATGGAACGCTGGGTTGAGCTGGAGGCAATGCAGGAGGCTTAAGGAACCTGCGAACAAGTCCTGTTAGCGCTATGCAAGCCCTGAAGTCTGTAGATGTAAGGCGCAGTTCGCCGTTAATGGCCGTAGCCCTTAACAAGAGCTGCAACACAGCAGATACAGTCTACAGGGCTTGCCCTCCGGGGCTTTTGTGATGATCCACACTCTGT
>JASBRM010000286.1 GCA_030149405.1 Neptuniibacter sp.
TCGCTATAACAAGACAGACCACCAGCACTTACATCCCGTGTAGTTCCTATATGAGGTTCAGGACGATCTGAGTGGCTGGAATAATCCAGTTGGATTGGAATACTCGCGGGGTGTCGGATAAATCGTCGTGGCATAACTACACTCCAACCACTTATTACTTAGTTAAGTGTAGTCAGTAAATGGCTAAAGGGGGATATTGCCCCCTTTAGCCTGAAGTTTAGCCTTTAGATAGCAACTCTCGAAGATCGATAATTGCAGCGTTTGCTCTGGAAATATAGTTCGCCATGACCAGCGAATGATTAGCAAAAAAACCAAAACCACCGCCATTGAGAACCATCGGACTCCACAAGGTCTGTTGAGTCGCTTCCAGCTCACGAATGATCTGACGCAGACTGACCTTGGCATTTTTCTTATCCAGTACTGCGGAGAAATCGTGTTCAACCGCTTTAAGGATATGCAGTAACGCCCAGGCCGAACCACGAGCCTCATAGAAGACATCATCAATCTCTAACCAAGGTGTTTTAACCAGTGTCTCCTGGGTCGTCTTGGTGGACTGCTCGGCATCAGGGTCACCCGCCAGGTCTGTATTCAGGCGTTTCTGACCAACACTGGCACTCAAGCGTTGCGATAGACTACCAAGGCGAGTCTGAACATCTGCCAACCAGTTATTCAGGTTATCCGCACGAGTAAAGAACTGGGCTTCTGTCTGATTCTTATCTGCCAACGCCAGATGATACTTTCTTAAGTATTCCAGGCCCTCTTCATACTGGGATTCACTGGACGGGAATAACCAGCTGTTGTTGTCAAAGTGGAATTGCGGCTCTGCTTTGATCAAAGCAGGGTTTTCAACAGACTGTGATTGCGAACGGCTGAAATCCTTTCTCAGCGCTCTGGAGAGGTCACGTACCTGAACCAGCACACCGAATTCCCAATTACTGATGTTATCCAACCAGATACCCGGTGGTGTTACATCATTACTGATATAACCACCTGGTTTATGCAATAGGGTATCTACCAAACGATGCAATGAATAAACCGTGGTATACCCAGGAGAAACCTCAAGTGTCTGCTCTTGAGCATCGGTCTCTGCCTCAGCAACCGGGTCAAATTGGTCTGGAGTCATACTCCAGTAGACACCGAGAGGCACCGAAACCAACACCACAATAACCAGGAAAGTAATGACTGCCCGGCCGATTTTTCCGCCTGGTGCGTTATCCCAAAAATCAAGATACCAATCGATCAATGACCCCATGAACATTCCCTTTAATAATTGAATCTGATAGTTCAGATCATACCCCATTGAAAACAAAATTTATTCAGAATTATCTGCCCATAATTTATTAGAGTCACTCGATATAGCGGTTCATGATAAATTACTAATATTATGTTCATTGCCCTTATAAAGAGGCTCGGGCATGTAGAAATAGATTGATCAACTATACTGCAAAGCAACATTTAGAAACTTCAAAGGGATGAGGATATCTAGTGGTGAAGGAATACGATGGCAGCAAACCTCTGCATTTGTTATTTACGTTACTTTCCGTCCTTCTTCTATCTGCTCTGGTTTTTTTTGGCTATTCCATTTGGCAGGATATTAAAGCTGCCGAAGAAACGAAGCTGCATCAACAAAACAAAGCACTCATTGAGCATAGCCAGAATTTCTTTAACCAAAAAACCCGCCTGATTGTTAAAACCATCGATGCCAATACCCTTGATAACCCCGAGTACCTTTCTGAAGTAAGGAAAATCTTCAGCTATTTGCTCTCCACAACAGAAGAAGCGGGGGCACTGGCCCTGATCGACCGTGACGGAAATACCCTTGCGGTGAGTGGTGACATCAGCAACAGTAAACCCAAATATAGCCAGGATGTTCTGGATAAGGTCATCGTCACCAAAACTGCTCAGATTGGTTATCAATACAGATCCGGGCTATTGGGTAAACCTTATCTCCCTCTGTATGTTCCTATACTCAACTCAGATAAGCGGCCGGTCGCCATCGTTGCGGTTTTCTTTTATAGCGAAGGTAAAAATTCCGTGATGAATAACTTCATCACTTCTGACAAAAACCGCATATGGCTATTAGGTGAACAAGGCAAAGTCAGACTGACCTATCCCTTGCCCAAAGGTATCGTTTCCAATCTGTTTGGATGGTCATTACCTACTGAAACAGCCTTGAAAATTCAGTACCAGCTTGAGGAAGGTAAATCTCATGAAGGTATAAACCTAACCATCGAGAATAAAGAAGTTCTCGCCAATATTGGTTATCTTGCTGAATACCAACTGATATCTATTAACGCCGAACCCTCCTCAGACCTGACAACCCTATGGCTGGAAAGAATGCGTCCGGTAGGAATAGCATTTCTTCTGTTTTTGCTCATTGCACTTCTGGCCTACAGATTGTCTGTTAACATTGGCAAAAAAATAGCGGCTGAAAAGAACAAAGCCGAGGGAAATGTTAAAAAGCTTTCCCGCGCAATTGAGCAAAGCCCAAACAGCGTTGTGATTACGGATTACAACTGGAACATAGAATACGCCAATAAAAATTTTGAGCTCTCAGTTGATTCACCACACTCTCGGGACGAAGCTCCGGGGAATAAAATAATTACATTTTCACCCTACAGCCTTCTGAAAGATCAGTTGGATAAAATCAGCGAAACCATAGAGATTAACGGCAGTTGGTTCCATGATATTCAGGATGAATTTGAAGGTAAGTGGTATTCCTTTTCCATCAGCCAGATCAAAACTCAGGACGATGATATATCTCACTACGTGACCGTAGTTCAGGATATTACCGAGCGTAAACACGCAGAGGTAGAGCTACATAAACAAGCGAACTTTGACCCTCTGACAGGACTGCCTAACCGCCGTAGAGCCAATGAATTCCTCACCGAAAAGTTACAGCAGGCATGGACCTCTAAAGAAAATGTTGCCGTTATCTATATAGATATAGATAACTTCAAGACAGTAAACGATACATTTGGTCACCAGATTGGGGACCAACTGCTTTCACTGATGGCGCACCGCCTTCAAAGTACCTGCCGAGAACTCGCACAGATTTGTCATATTGGGGGTGACGAGTTTCTGGTCTATTACAGCTATGCAGAAGACCTTGAGCTTGAAGAACTGGCGCTGGAACTACTCAAGGAGGTTTCGACCCCCGTAATCGTTGAAGGTAAGCAGATCTTTATCTCTATCAGCCTGGGTATTGCAAAATACCCAGATGATGGCAACGATGTCAGCTCACTGATTAAGTATGCCGACATTGCCCTCTATGAATCGAAAAAGTCGGGCCGCAACCGCCACAGCTACTTCAATCAGGAATTGAATAAACGTCTCAAACGACGCAGTTCCATAGAATCTGAACTGCGTCAGGCTCTGAGCAGACATGAAATATCAATGTTCTATCAAACAAAAAACGATATCAAAACCCAGAAAATTATCGGTTTTGAAGCCTTGATGCGCTGGAATAACACCGTTCTTGGCTTTGTAAGCCCTGAAGAATTCATTGGGGTAGCGGAAGAAACCGGCATCATTAATGAACTCGGAGAGTTCGCATTGAGAAAGGCCTGCACTGACCTCAAAGAATTCCAAAGTAAATCTGAAGCGCCACTTCGTATGGCCGTTAACGTTTCAGTTCAGCAGCTTCAGGACGATAAAATTATTGAAATCCTTCAGACTGTTCTGAAAGAGACCGGCGTTGACCCGGCTTATCTCGAACTCGAAATTACTGAAAGCTTGCTGGCAGAAAATCACGAAATTCTCTTACCACGTCTCGAAGCTCTTCTCGCTCAGGGAGTTACCTTGTCTATTGATGATTTTGGTACCGGCTACAGCTCGCTCAGTTACCTTACCTCTTTCCCGGTTAACACACTGAAAGTCGACCGGGCTTTTGTCAAAGATATGGAAACAAACAAAGGAGATGCCACTCTGACCCGAACCATCATCAGCATGGCACATGCCTTAGGGCTTAAAGTGGTCGCAGAGGGGATTGAAGATAAAGTTCAGCTGGAAATGCTCAGCAAGTTCGGTTGTGATATCGGACAAGGCTACTTGTTCAGTAAACCCCTTGAAAAAGTCGAAATGCTACTTCTGGTCGAAACTTTTGAGCTACCGGATATCACTGACTATGGAAGGTTGTAAATCAACCTTCCTCAGTTGCGGCCATGATCTCTTGTATAGAACCTGAAGTTTCAGGAAATAGATCCCGGATATAATCCAATTGTCCTTTTTCAAGCATACCTACAAACACGTCAACAAGGCGTTTATCCAAATGCTCATCAGAGATGCGTTTGAGCTCAGCAACAGCCTCAGCCTGCGTCCAGGCCTGTTTATAACTGCGTTTAGACACAAGCGCATCAAATACATCAACAACGGCTACGATTCTGGCTGATAGAGGTATTTCATTGCCCTTCAATCCTTTTGGATAACCATGACCGTCCATACGTTCATGATGAAACATAGCTATTTCACGAGCCATGGAAAAGAACTGTTTCTCTCCCAATAACTGCGCCCCTGCAATGGAGTGCTCGCGCATTTTCGCCCACTCTTCTGCATCTAACGGCCCCGGTTTATTCAGAATGCGATCTGGGGTCGTGATTTTCCCAAGATCATGCATCATGCTGGAATATCCGAGCTTGGTCACGACTTCACTGGATAGCCCAATGGCTCGCCCCAACTCCTCAGAATAAGCTTTAACCCGGTTGATATGATTACCGGTTTCAAGATCTTTGAAGTCGCAGACTTTGGCTAACTTGGTGATAGTCTCCACATTAGCTTCATGCAACTCCTGCGTACGCTCCCGCACACGATCTTCCAGATAAGCATTCAACTCCTTCAATTCATTGTTTAAGCGCTTCTGTTCCTTATAAAGCTGTCTTGTCCGCAAATGTGAATTGACCCTTGCCTGCAACTCTTCATGAATAAAGGGCTTAGAGATGTAATCGCTCGCTCCAGCTGACAGCAGCTCACACAGCAGTTCCTGCTGATCAAACCGGGTTACGACAATAACCGGGATCTGGTCGAAATCAGAGCGGGAACGGATCAGATGATTAAGTTCTATGCCATCCATTTTTGGCATCTCAATATCCGTCAAAATAAGATCGATATCGCTGTTTTTTTGCAGCTCTTGCCAGGCTTCCTCACCGTCCTTACATAAAATAGGAAAACAGCCCATCTGCTCAAACATCTGACCATATAATGCCAACAGCGCCTGACTGTCTTCCGCAATCAAAACATTAAACCGCTGACCCGCCAAATGTTGATTAAATTGCAAGGTTTCACGGCGCTGTAGAATGAGTTTGATGCGTTCTATTAAAAATTTCTGGGTACAATTTTTGAGGATGAAATCCGTCACACCAGCCTGAAAACAATTACGCCTAAGATCCATTGAGCGGGTGGAAGAGATAACAATAAGCGGGATTAGAAGGAGATCAGGACGGGATTTAATATTAGAAGCCAGCTCTACACAATGAGTATCCGGCAGTTCGGCTCCCATAAGAATCAGGTCAGGTAGCTCTGACTCCAGCGCTGAGAGCAAACTTTCGCCATTATTGAAAGCAATGACTCGGTACCCAACACTCTCAAGAACCGTTTTATATAACGTTCTGATGGTTGAACTGTCGTCCACAACAAAAATTGTTTGCTGCATCACTTGATCCTCCTGACTGATCAATACAAGCGATCCTCGAAACCTTCCAAATAAATTTATACCACTTGCAGCAGACAATAACCCATGATTTATTTCACTTTTCAGCCTGATTCACACAAATAAAACTCATAAATAGCAGGGTTTATTAGCAAAAAGTATAATGCATTTTTGCTAAGTCTGACTTATATCACTTTTTCATAATGCTGCACTGCGTCATAATGAAGTCATAAGCAACGTCTAAACTACTAAGGAACATAGTAGAAAAGACGCAAGATTATTGAGATTCCCGGAGGACTCCGTGGTTATAACTGAAAAACCGCCACTGCATGATCAATTGGAATTTTTTATTGAACAGGCAGAAAAAACACGTCCGATCAACACGGTTGTAGTTCACCCTGTTGACGCTAACAGTCTGATTGGCGCTACTGAAGCAGCTGAGCACAACCTGATTACCCCTATTCTTGTTGGCCCTGAGGCTAAGATTAAGTCAGTCGCTGAAGAGCAAAATCTGGATATCAGCAATTATGAGCTGATCAACACAGAACACAGCCATGCCGCTGCTGAGATTGCCTGTGAAGTCGTTAAGCGTGGCGAAGCTGAAGCTTTGATGAAAGGGCACCTGGGTACTTCAGAACTGCTTCGTGCTGTGGTGCACAAAACCAAAGGCATTCGCACCGAACGCCGCCTCAGCCATGTTTTTGTGTTTGATATCCCCAATTACCACAAACCACTAGTGATCACAGATGCTGCGATCAATATCATTCCAGATCTGTTCTGCAAAAAGGATATCACCCAGAATGCGATTGATTTCTGCAAAGCTCTGGGGGTTGAAACACCGAAGGTTGCGATTCTCTCGGCTGTAGAAAAAGTTAAGCCAAACATCCAAAGCACTATAGATGCCGCGGCTCTGTGTAAAATGGCCGACCGTGAACAGCTCACAGGCGGTATTATTGATGGGCCTCTGGCATTTGATAATGCCATCTCACAGCAGGCAGCCATCGATAAGCATATAGACTCGGTTGTTTCCGGTGACGCAGACATTCTGTTAGCACCTGACCTGGAAGCCGCTAACATGATCTCAAAACAGTTGATCTATCTTGCTAATGCTAAGTCCGCTGGTATTGCTCTGGGTGCAAAAGTACCTATCATTTTGACCAGCCGTGCTGAGAAAACTCTGGGCCGTCTGGCATCTTGTGCCTTAGCCTCTCATATGGTTCAAAATAAGTAGACATAATGCAGACAATTCTGACAGTTAACGGTGGTTCATCCAGCTTGAAGTGTGCATTATTTCAGCTTCAGGCGGGAGAGCTGCGGCTATTAGTTAATTTTAAGCTTGGAAATATCCTTGGCGATGCTCGCTTCAAAGTGACTGATGCCTCAGGCGCCACGCTACTTGAGGGTAATCCTGATTATGCTTCCATTCCTAAAGAGGAACGCCATCAGGCATGCCTGGAAACAATCCAACAATGGTTCACTCAGCAGTTTCCTGATAACGAGCTGGTAGCCATTGGGCACAGAGTGGTTCACGGTGGCAGTACTTTCAGCGAGCCGGTTCTGGTAACTGATCAAGTGATTGAACAGCTCGAGGAATTTATCCCACTGGCACCTCTGCACCAGCCATATAACCTGAAGTTAATTGCAGCTTGCCGCAATATTGCACCAGATCAACCTCAGGTGGCCTGCTTCGATACTATGTTCCATGCTCAACAACCCAAAATTGAGCAGAACTATGCGTTGCCCCGTAAACTGACCGAAGAAGGTGTGCATCGTTATGGTTTCCATGGTTTATCCTATGAGTTTATTCAACGCCAACTGAATAAACTGGAAACTCCAACGCTTGATACGGTTATCTGTCATCTGGGTGCAGGCGCCAGTATGTGCGCGGTTAAAGAAGGCAAGTCGATTGCTTCTTCGATGGGCTTTACCGCGGTAGATGGTCTGCCAATGGGTAGCCGCTGTGGCAACATCGATCCTGGAGTCCTGCTCTATCTGCAACGCCACTATGATATGGATACAGATGCTCTGGAAGCCCTGATCTATAAACAAAGCGGCTGGCTGGGAGTTTCTGGAATCAGTTCTGATATGCTGGAACTGCATCAGGCAGACAAACCCGAAGCTGAAGAAGCCATTGATATGTTCTGCTACCGCGCGGCACTTGAGATTGGACGCTTATCCGCTGCGCTTCAAGGCTTACAACAACTGGTATTCACGGGTGGTGTGGGTGAAAACGATGCAGACGTGCGTTCACGCATTTTAAAACGTTGTGAATGGCTCGGAATCGATTTCAGCACCGAGGCTAACAATAACGCAGCCACAGTCATCAGCAGTGAAAACTCAAAGGTAACCGTCCGGGTAATTCCTACCAACGAAGAAGCGATGATTGCCACTCATGTTGTTGAAATAATGGGCTAGCTGCTGCGCAACCAGAATTAAGGGCAGAATACTTTCTGCCCTTATTGTTTCAGGCCTTCTTAGTAACTACATACGCCATCCACAAACACTTTTTTCAAATTGCTCTTCTGCGCTTCACTGAACACAACAGTGCCATATGTCCCATCTGCCAACGCTCGGTCAACAGATTTCAACCGGCACTGTAACTGGTTTACAACAAAAGGCTCGCCTGCTGCGGTTCTGGGATTGCCATAGATTGGGAAACGCGGAGTACACACACCAGCATTAAGATCTTTTCCTACCTGCCCAGATCCCTGCCCATTCCAGACATTTTGATCTTCCTGCG
>JASBRM010000071.1 GCA_030149405.1 Neptuniibacter sp.
CCTCATCATTAACCGTGAACATATACTCGCCGGTATTCACATTGGGTAGTGCAGGCGGGATTCCCATATTGCGGCACTCTTCAATGAAGATCACCACTTTATCAGTGTTCTGCATATCCGAGGACATTACCGCTGCCATAAATGGCGCCGGGTAATGAGTTTTTAACCAAGCGGTCTGGTAAGAAACCAGAGCATAAGCAGCAGAGTGAGATTTGTTAAAACCGTAACCCGCGAATTTTTCTACTAGGTCAAAGATATTGCCCGCAAGATCACGATCAATACCATTATTTTCAGAACCATCTAGGAAAGAGACACGCTGTTTAGCCATCTCTTCCGGCTTTTTCTTACCCATTGCACGACGAAGCATGTCAGCGCCGCCCAGGGTATAACCTGCCATGACCTGAGCTATCTGCATTACCTGCTCTTGATAGAGGATAATGCCATAGGTTGGTTCCAAAACTGGCTGCAGGGAATCCAATTGATAATCAGGATGCGGCCAGGCCATTTCAGCTCGGCCATGCTTACGGTTGATAAAGTCATCTACCATGCCTGATTGCAGGGGGCCCGGACGGAACAGTGCCACCAGTGCAACAATATCTTCAAAACGGGATGGCAGCAGACGACGTACAAGGTCTTTCATACCGCTGGATTCAAGCTGAAATACCGCCGTGGTTTCTGCGGCCTGCAGAAGATCGAAAGTTTTCCTGTCTTCCAGATCGATCAATGCTATATCGAGAGGTTCTTCACCATTCTTATCCCGAATCCGGTTAACCGTTTGCAGGGCCCAATCAATGATTGTAAGAGTTCGCAGTCCCAGAAAGTCAAACTTAACCAGACCAGCTTCTTCAACATCACCTTTATCAAACTGGGTAACCAGGCCATTACCCTCTTCATCACAATAGGTCGCTGCAAAGTCGGTCAGTTTGGTTGGCGCGATAACCACGCCTCCGGCATGTTTACCTACTCCCCTGGTTACACCTTCCAATTTGTAGGCCATCTCCATGATTTCCTGAGCCTCTTCACTAGACTCAATAAAATCAACAAGCATCGGCTCCTGATCCAGCGCCTTCTTCAGGGTAATTCCCGGCTCAAACGGAATCAGTTTGGAAAGACGATCAGCAAGACCAAAGGGTTTACCCTGTACGCGCGCCACATCTCGCACTACCGCTTTAGCCGCCATGGTACCGAAGGTTACGATCTGCGATACCGCATCACGACCATAAGTTCGGGCAACGTAGTCGATTACCTTATCGCGGTTCTCCATACAGAAGTCGATATCGAAGTCCGGCATGGAAACACGCTCCGGATTCAGGAATCGCTCGAAAAGAAGGTCATATTCAAGAGGGTCAAGGTCGGTAATTTTCTGGGCATACGCCACCAGAGAGCCCGCACCGGAACCACGCCCCGGCCCCACCGGAACTCCGTTCTCCTTACCCCATTTGATGAAGTCCATTACGATCAGGAAGTAACCTGGAAAACCCATCTGAATAATAATATCCAGTTCAAACTCCAGACGGTCTATGTATTCCTGGCGCTTGTTCTGATAATCAGGATCATCCTTATCCAGCAGAATATCGAGACGTTCTTCCAAACCCTCAAAAGAAACCTGACGGAAATAGTCATCCATCAACATCCCTTCAGGGATCGGATACTTAGGCAGATAATAGGTCCCGATCTCTATTTCGATATTACAACGCTTCGCAATTTCAACGCTGTTTTGCACTGCAGAAGGGATGTCGCTGAACAACTCAATCATCTCTTCCTGTGATCTGAAATACTGCTGTTCGCTATATTCTTTCGGTCGCGTAGGGTCTTCTAAGGTTCTGCCCTGGTTAATACACACCCTGACTTCGTGTGCTTCGAAATCATCCTCTTTAATGAACATAACCTCGTTGGTAGCAACCAGAGGACAACCGTACTGCTTAGCTAACTCAACTGAGGCATGTACAATTTGTTCATCATTCGCTCTGCCAGTCCTTTGAATTTCCAAATAAAAACTGTCCGGAAATACTCTCATCCAGTTTTGGAGGATTTCACCTTCTTGCCCATTCCCGGCAACAATGGCACGCCCAACTTCACCTTTTTTAGCACCGGACAGGGCAATCAACCCCTGAGCCTTTGCCTCGACCCATTCCGGTTTTACCAAAGCCATATCCGGAATAGTGTTTTGCCCCTCAGCGTAAGCCTGAGAGATCAGCTCCATCAGATTCAGATAGCCTTGGGCGTTTCTCACCAAAAGTGTCAGGCGGTAAGGCTGAGAGGTAGGCTCATCACTGTTTTCTACCCAGATATCAGCGCCACAGATAGGTTTAATACCGTTACCTGTTGCTGCTTTAAAGAATTTAACCAAACCGAAGAAGTTTGTCTGATCAGTCATACCGACAGCGGGCATACCGGCATTTTTCGCAGCAGCCACTAACTCTTTAACACGTACTAAGCCGTCAACAAGTGAAAATTCTGTATGAACTCTGAGATGAATAAACTTTGGATCAGTCATAAATAGAAAATCATTTAGTTTCCAACAATTCACGGACAGGCTTAAAACTCCGCCTGTGCTCCGGCAAAGGCCCATGCTTGGTCAAAGCAGCAAAATGGACTGCCGTAGGGTACCCCTTATGCTTAGCAAAACCATACTGGGGGTACTC
>JASBRM010000073.1 GCA_030149405.1 Neptuniibacter sp.
CGTATTAATGGTAATGCGTTGGGAAAAATCCATGTTTAGCATACTTACATAACCCCGGTTCTTTATAGCTTAAGCTCATTTTCTCAGAACAGAAATTCATAGAGTTTAATGGCTTATCGAGATACAAAACTTATACTTTAATTTACAATGCCCGCAAGTTTTCTAAGTTGAAGCCGCTATGATCAAACGCACAAATACCACTGAAACCTTTTTCCTTGCGTCTAAATATTCTGAGATTGCATCTCTTAAGCAGTTAATGACGCATGCCGAGTTGGTGATTCAGGTAAGTAATCTGATCCATCAGTTACAGCGGGAGCGCGGTCTTTCTAATCTGTTTCTGGCTTCCAAAGGCGCTCGACTGGGCGAGCAACTGAGCCAGCAGATCGTTGAGTCTAAAACATCTCAAGATGAATTCCGTGAACAGCTTGAACAGCTGGACCTTGAATCTATTAGCCTCACTCGCAGCTCTAAGCTGTTCAACAATATCGCGTTTGCATTACATGCGCTTGAAGGCTTGCCCGATCTACGCGTAAAAGTCAGAGAGCAGGATGTTGCAGCTGAAGACAGCTGTCAGGCTATGAGTCGCATTATTGCGGCATTGATGGCAGTGATTTTTGAAGCGGCTGATTTGTCGGATGATCCCGGTATTACTCGTGCTCTGGTTGCTATGTTTAACTTTATGCAATGTAAAGAATATGCGGGGCAGGAGCGTGCTTGGGCAGCACTGAGTTTTGCTGCAGGGGAGTTCCAACAGGAAGCTCTTGACCGTATTTCAACCCTGGTGGATACCCAGAACAACACTCTGGAAACCTTCAAGGAGTTTGCAACCGAAAATCAGATTTCTAAATGGGATGCATTCGAAGCTGGCCCGGAACATCAGGAATTCGACAGGTTACGTCTTGTGATCAGCCGCATGGAACCTGGTAAAGGGGTTACCTCTGAAATCAGTGAAGTTTGGTATGAAATCGCAACCGTGCGTATGGATTCCATGCAGGTGTTGGAAAGAGAACAAGCATCAGCTCTGATTTCGCTTTGTGAACAGCGAGTTCAGGAAGCCGACTCTGATCTGAAAAAACAGCATGATAATCTTGAGATGCTGTCTTCTCTGCAAGACCCTACAACGACCTTTTCGCCTCTACTCGATACCAGCCTGACCGGCATGGACACAGCGGCATCGGGTGTAAATACAGACTGGGTTCGTGCTCTGTATGGGCTGGTACAACAGCAAGCCGAAGGCCTACGTAGTATGAGTGACGAACTGGCAGAAGCCAGACGCGCACTGTCTGAACGTAAACGTGTTGAACGTGCCAAAGGTTTGTTGATGCAGTTCCATGGCATGAGTGAACCGCAGGCTCATCGAAAATTGCAGCAAAGTGCTATGAACCAGAAGAAGTCACTGATAGAAGTTGCAGATATTCTGATCGGTGAGTTTGAAAAGTTAAAAGATAAGATCTGAAAAAAAGCCCTTGAGCCAATCAAGGGCTTTTTTGTTTTAAAGACCTAACTTATCCGCAACGTAATCAGCGTCTTTATCTCCACGACCTGAAAGGTTTACCAGAATGCACTGATCTTTAGCGAGTTCAGGCGCTTTGCGCATTGCCCATGCAACGGCATGAGAGCTTTCCAGTGCCGGGATAATACCTTCCACCTGAGACAAGGTCATAAAGGCATTCAGGCATTCTTCATCGGATGCGGTTTCATATTGCACACGCCCCAATTCTTTCAGGTAGCTGTGTTGTGGGCCTACTCCAGGGTAATCCAAACCGGAAGCAATAGAGTGAACCGGCATAGGTTCGCCATCTTCGGTTTCCAGTACATAACACTTCATTCCATGCAAAGTACTTGGTTTACCGAGTGTAAGAGTGGCTGAATGGTCTGGTGTATCCAGCCCTTTACCTGCGGGTTCTACGCCAACGATGTTGACTTCTTCATCATTCAGGAAGGCTGTGAACAGGCCCATTGCATTTGAACCACCACCCACACAGGCGGTGATGTAATCAGGCAACTGGCCTTTTTTAGCCTGGAACTGCTCACGGGCTTCGTTACCGATTATGCTCTGGAAATCACGAACCATTTTCGGGAATGGATGAGGGCCCACGACTGATCCGATAGCATAGATAAAGTTAACCGGGTCTTTGAGGTACTCATCAAAAGCACTGTCTACGGCATCTTTTAGAGTAGCGGTGCCACGGGTAACTGGAATCAGGTCGCAGCCTAAGATTTTCATCTTGGTAACGTTAGGGTGTTCTTTTTCGATATCCACCTGACCCATATGAATTTCACAAGGGATACCCACCAGTGCACAGGCAGTTGCCAAAGCAACGCCATGCTGACCCGCACCGGTCTCGGCTATAACTTTGGTTTTGCCCATATATTTCGCAAGCAGTGCTTCACCCAGGCAGTGGTTAATCTTGTGTGCGCCAGTGTGGTTCAGGTCTTCACGTTTTAGATAGATCTGCGCGCCGCCAAGTTTTTCACTCAGACGTTTTGCATGATAAATAGGGCTTGGGCGACCGACATAGTCTGCAAACAACTGTTCCAGCTCATTCTGGAAATCAGGTGTCTTACGAATCTCTTCATAAGCAGCGTCGATCTCATCCATGATTTTCTTTAGTTCTGGTGGAATCTGTTGCCCACCGAACTCACCAAAGAAGCCATCTTTATTCGGCATCTCAGCGTATTCGAATTTGCTCATTTTTCTTTCTCTTGGCCTGGGGGCTTAGCCCCTCATTTATACTTGGATTTGATTATATAAAGGCTTATCAACGAATAGTAATAAAAAAACCGCTGCAGAGCCCTCAGCGGTTTTGTAGAAGTAAGCCCTGCAGCGGTTTTTATAGAACAGGGACCAGAGAATTAGGATTTATCAGGCCAGTAACCTATACGTAAGCCGCCCCAATGGCGGCCATTGATATAAATAGGTACTGATAGATCGTGCATGATTTCGCCTGTATCACGCTTATAGGTTTGCAGCAGCATTGTATTAGTGTGGCAACCACAGCGGGCACCGGTACGATCATTAAATATTCGTTTACTACGACACTTAACCAGGTCCGTTTCGTAATCGCCTGTAGGAGGGTTCGCAAACTGATTATTATGAGTCGCGACATAACCATTAGGGTCGGTACAGATGGCATAAACCATTGAGGGGTTACGAGACAAGGCTGGTTCCTGAATACTTGGCAGGACCTGATCGGTGAATTTGTCATACTGTGTGTTATACAGCTGAGGATTGGTCCCCTGAACCGGAACATAGTTACGGTCAAACAGCGCGGCATCATTCATCTGGCCGCTGTTAATGGCACGTTCGAAGGCTTCCGTTACCTGATCCGCGGTATCTCGGGCAATCTGATAGAACTGCTGGTGGTAGTTTTCATCAGACGCGGTTGCCAGCACTGCGTTTGAGTATTCAGCTGCTTCCATCAGTGCAGCGGCCTGGCGCGCTAGTTGCTGTACTTCATCATCACTCTCTTCAAGTTCATGTCGGACTGTCTGCAGAGACGTGAAGATCGTTTCAAGGTTGACACGATTATTCCGGGCACCTTCAGCGATGGTTGAAATTTGTGCTTCGACCTCAGCGGACTGGTCGGAGATCCCTCCAAGCTGTGCACTGATCTCTTCCATAGCTGAAGTCCCTTTCTCGACATCAGAGGAGAGAGTCTGGATCCGGGAAACCACCTGCTGAGTTTCAGCGCGGATTTCATCAACAATGGTTTCAACTTCACCGGTTGCACTGGCGGTACGTGATGCTAACTGCCTAACTTCGTCTGCAACTACTGCGAAGCCTCGGCCATGATCACCGGCACGAGCCGCTTCAATTGCTGCGTTCAATGCTAAAAGGTTTGTCTGCTCGGCGATCTCTTCGATCACCTTGGTCACATCCTGGATTTTCAGTGACTTTTCATTCAGTTGCTCAATCAGTACCAGCGTTTCGGCGGCTTGAGAGTTCAGTTCACGGATATTCTGCATTGCTTCGGTCAGGGCTTGCTGACCCGATGCGCCGGTATCCCTAGCCTGAATCGCCATTTCTGCTGCGATTTCAGCCTGCTGTGCTGATTGCTGGACAGTTACGGTCATCTCTTCTGAGTTTTGTGCAATCTGAGAGACTTCCTGAACCTGATTATCAAGTTTTGTTTTGAGCGTATCAGCGGAGTAAGAAACCTCAGCAGCGGATACGGCATTATCATTGGCGCTTTTCGAGAGTTTGGCCCCGATATCATCCGCGCTGGCGCTTTTACTGAAGATGTCGCCACAAAGTGCGGGTAGAAGTTCAAGCCTTTCTATATGGCCATCCTGCACATGTTTGGCTTCAGTGCTCAGTTTCCCAAGCAATGCGCTGTGAATAACCAGCAGGCTGATGCCTGAGGCTAATAAAGCTGTAACTGCGATGATGATCAGTGCGGTAGAGCCGGCACCTGTGGAATATGCGCCCCCAACTGCTATTGCAGTGAGAACCGCGGCTGAAAGAAAACTTTTTACGTAAAATCCAGAAAGGGAAACGCTCATTCTTTTCGCCCAATTATGTTTTTTGTTATTTAACAGGGTTTTGGATCCCTAAAAATAAGGGAATACCTGCAATATATCATCAGGAAACGTCCGTGATTGTTGTACTTTAGTAGGTAATATTAGGGAATCAAAGAATTGTAAGGCCGAAAATTGATTCAGGTTATAAAATAATGGGTTATGGGCGTTTCTGGTGCATTTCTTAAAATGAAAAGCCTAATTGAACTTCTTTTCTGGCCATTAGGCGAAACCCCTGAAATTTCCGCTGCTTACGGATCTCTCTGACCATGGTCCGGGCTTCATCATAATTGGGTAGTACGGTTTTGCGATAGGAAGGGTATCTGCCAGTGTTAGTAGCGCCCCAGCTTTGAGAGACAACCCAGTCGCCAATCAGGTCTTGATACATTCTGACAATGAAGTATTCATTGCCTTTTTTCCAGCGTAAGATCAAAGCTGTTATATCCTGATAAACGATTCGGGTGGCGGCAAAGTGAAAAGGCTCTGTTAGAATCTTTCGCTGTTTGCCATGATCGTTTGAATTTTCCTGATCTCGGCTGATTTGTAAAGTCTGGAGTCGCAGTTGTCCTATCAAAATCTAAATATCCTGGCTGATGAGAACATGTTAATGGCAGGGGAAATCTTTTCTGAATTTGGAAAGGTGTCCTTATGCCCCGGCCGTTCGATGACCGCTGAGAACCTTAAAGGTGTGGATCTTTTACTGGTCAGATCGATCACTCAGGTCAACGAAACACTGCTGAAAGGTAGCCAGGTAAAGTTTGTCGGCACAGCAACTATAGGTACAGATCATATTGATCGGGGGTATTTGGAGCAGAACCAGATTGGATTTAGTAATGCGCCAGGCTGTAATGCGGATGCGGTGGTAGATTATGTTCTCAGTGCCATCTTTTATATGGCTGAGCAACAGGACTTTGATCCTGCCGACAGAACCTACGGTATTATTGGCGTGGGTAATGTCGGTGGGCGTTTACAGAGGCGCCTCGAAAACTGTGGTTTTAAGGTGCTTCTCAATGATCCACCCCGAGCAGAAACTGAAAGTGGTTTTGTCTCTTTAGAAACCATTATTAATGAAGCCGACTTTATCTGTGCCCATACACCGCTCACCAAAACTGGCGATCATCCCACTTATCACCTGTTGTCTGATAAACAGCTTAGGGCACTCAAAGAAAACACTATTTTATTGAATGCCGGACGTGGGCCTGTGATTGATAATCAGGCATTGTTGCAGATAGGTAAAGAGCGTGCTGATCTGAGTTTTGTCTTGGATGTCTGGGAACATGAACCCAGTGTCAGTAAAGATTTAGCAGACCGCTGTTCACTGATTTCACCTCATATTGCAGGTTACAGCCTGGATGGAAAAGTGCGTGGTACATTTATGTTGTACCAGGCATTCTGTGATTTTGTTGGTATCAAACCCGAAAAACACCTAACAGACTTCTTACCTGCAGCAGAAGTCAGTGAAATCCAACAAGCAGGCTTGAGCACTCTGGATTTGATTAATACAGTTTACGACCCTTTGATTGATGATCAGCTTCTACGGAACAGTCTGCAATTAAATTCAGATGAGCAAAAGACTGCGTTTGATCAGCTCCGGAAAAGTTATCGACTTAGGAGGGAGCTTGCATCGCTTACTGTAGCAGAGGCCAAGCATCCCAAGCTCTTGTCTGGTATTGGTTTTCAGCTCGCAGAAAACTACGAATTACCGTAAGCTATAGCCCCCAAAAGAACTCAGTTAGAAGTTAGAAATGCCGCATGGCTGAAGCACTTGAACAGATAAAAAACCTGCGAACCCTTGCTGATCTGAATCCCAGAATTGGGGAGAAGGTTCAGATCGAGACAAAATCGCCGCGGGCGAAGTTTGCAGTACAATTGCTTGGCTATCGCGAAGGCAACAGCATTATTGTTTCAGCACCCAAAACATCGAGTTCTATCAATGAAGGTGCCAGGGTCACTGTACGCTTGATGAGTGGCAACTTTATTTGTGCCTTCAGCGCTAAACTTCTGAAGATCCAGAACATCCCTTATCCTCATTGGCATCTTGAGTACCCCAAAGAAACCGAAGTGCGCAGGATTCGCAGCTATACCCGTGTGCCTGTTAATTTGGTTGTATCGGTTGATGAGTTTGAAGCAGGAACGGGGCTTATGCATGACTGGCCGGTTACGGCCATGTGCAAAGATATCAGCCTCAAAGGCGCATGCCTGAATGCTTCTGTAGCCTTTGGAAAAACAGGCGATAAGATTTTTATGACGACCCGCTTTAAAGTTGCGGGTGTCGATCAGGTGGTACTGACTCCAGCAGTGATACGCAGTGTGACACCTTCAGAAGAGGGCATAACCAAGATTGTTAGTCATGGTTTAGAGTTTCTCGAACTAGATGAAGAAACACACCTTATGCTGGCGGGCTTTGTTTATCAGCAGTTCCTGATTGAAACGGGTCATATGGAGATTCTGGGTGTTTAAGCTGGGTTTGATTATCAATCCGCTTGCGGGAGTTGGTGGTAGTGTTGCATTGAAAGGCAGCGACGGCACCGAGACAGCTCATAAGGCGTTGGAACTGGGTGCTGAGCCTAAAGCGGGTATAAGAACATTACAGGCTTTGGAGGTTCTTAAAGGCCTTGAGCTTGAGATAGTCACCTATCCAGCCGAGATGGGGGCAGATATCGCGGAAAAGTCCGGGATTCCTTATCAGGTTGTAGGGAATATTCATTCTGGACACACGACCTCAGCAGACACATTAAAAGCAGCTAAACATCTGGAAGAACTAAGCGTAGATTTAATCCTGTTCGCAGGTGGCGATGGCACCGCCAGGAACATCTGTGAAGTCGTTGCAGATCATCTTCCTGTATTGGGTGTTCCTGCAGGCGTGAAGATACATTCCGGCGTTTATGCTGTAACGCCTAAAGCGGCAGGTGAAATTGTTGCCATGCTGATCAAAGGTGAGTTAGTTACTCTGGGTGATCAGGAAGTCAGAGATATCGATGAAGCAGCCTTTCGAAAGGGCACCGTAAGAGCAAAATATTACGGCGAACTTCTGGTGCCTCAGGAACATCGTTTCCTGCAACACGTCAAAAATGGTGGCAAAGAATCTGAAGAGCTGGTTCTTGATGATATTGCTGCCGATATCATCGAAAAAATGGACCCTGACATTTTGTACGTAATTGGTTCAGGTTCAACTGTTGCAGCGGTTATGGAGCAGCTAGGTCTGCAAAATACTCTTTTGGGGGTGGATCTGATTAAAGATCAGGAACTGATCGCTTCGGATTGTACTGCGCAACAATTACTTGATTTGACCGCCGGTCAGCCTACCGAACTGGTGATTACATTGATTGGTGGGCAAGGCCATATTATCGGCCGGGGCAATCAACAACTCAGCCCGGAATTGTTAAAACGCCTGGGTAAAGAAAATATCAACGTTATAGCCACAAAAACCAAACTTCGGGAACTTGAAGGGCGGCCTTTGATCGTTGATAGCGGAGATCCGGATCTTAACCATGAATTGGCGGGTGTGATTAAAGTCACCACGGGTTATCACGATTCAGTTCTTTATCGGGTGGCGGATTATTAATTGCTAAGTTAGAAACTCTACACTAGTCTGAAGAGGTGGTCTGTGACAGCGGAGGAAACCATGTACAGACATCTTCTGGCTTTTCTTATTACCCTGGTATCCCCGGTATGGATGCAAGACCGTACCCCTGATGAAAATCATTTTTATCGGCGTTTTTTTACCAAGAAACATCGTGCAAAACGCAGTAAAGCTAAGCTGCTTTGGATAGGGGTGCTGTTGCTTATTCTGATGTTTCCTTATCCACCACTCATTGTCTCGATGCTGCTGTTTACGACCTTCTTAACGTTCAGCATGATGGATGAATCCGGCTGAAACCAATTCGTAACAATTACTCAACGGTTTTGTAATATTTACTCAGTAGAGTCCGCAGTTGATTTTTTAACTCGGACTTATTGAGGTTTCCCCCAATGAAAAAGCTGATCGCAGGCGCTCTGGTTGCAGGTGCAGTAGTTGCTATGACTGGTTGTCACACACAGCCAGCTAAAGAAGAAGTTAAAGCTGAAGCAAAAATGGATCTGAACAATAACGACCTGTACGAAGTATCACACGAAGGTCGTCATTACGTGTTTGATGATTTTGCTACTTATCAGTCTTTCCTGGAAGTTGGTGAAACTTCTTACCGTAAAGTTTTCATCGCAGGTGGTCCAAAAGGTGAAACTCTGGTATTCGGTCTGACTGGCAAAGATAAGAAGAAAACTTCTGGCATCGCTGGCATCGACATGTATAACGGCAAGCTGGCAGGCGCTGAAGAGTTTTACGGCGAAATGCGTGGCGAAGATGGCCGTCTTTACGTATTCAGCACTCTGGAAGACATGGAAGACGTTCGTACTGTAGGTGAAGCTCCTTACCGTTTCACTAAGATCGCTGCAGGCCCACAGGGTCAGACTGTTGTTTTCGTTCTGAACAAGAGCAACAAGAAAAAGCAGCCAGTAGCTCTGGAAGCTAAGTTCAAAGCAATGAACAACATGAAGTAATTTTTACATCGACTAAAAAGCCCGCAACTCAGAAAGAGCATGCGGGCTTTTTTGTGTCTAAATCCAACACTGTAATGAAACAGAACGATTAAGAGCCCTGTTAGATCTCAGCGTTGTGATAGATATTCTGAACATCATCCAGATCATTCAGCATATCGATAAATTTCTCAAACATTGCCACATCATCACCGGAAACAGGTGAAGTGTTGTGCGGTACGAACTGGATCTCATCCACATCCAGGTCCAGACCTTCGATGTTGTCCTGCAATGCTTTCTTCGCTTTGAAGTAATCAGTGTGTGGAGCGAAAACGCTGATTTTGCCGTCTTCTGCTTCGATGTCTGTTACATCAACATCTTCCATCATCAGTGCTTCCAGAACGGCATCTTCATCATCACCGCTGAACACAAAGATCGCACTGTGATCGAACATGTGGCTTACGCTGCCTTGAGAACCAATTTTACATTTGGTTTTGTTAAAGCAGTTACGCACATCACCAAAAGTACGGTTAGGGTTGTCAGTCAGACATTCAACAATCACCATGCAACCGCCAGGGCCAAAACCTTCGTAGCGTGCTTCGGAGAAGTCTTCACCGCCGCCACCTTTTGCCTTATCCAGTGCTTTATCGATTACATGCGCTGGCACCTGAGACTTTTTCGCACGTTCAATCAAGTTAGCAAGGGCCAGATTGCCCTCTACTTCGATGCCGCCAGATTTAGCACAAACATAGATTTCACGGCTGAATTTACTGTAAACCTTAGCCTTGGCATCCGATGTTTTTGCCATCGACTCTTTACGGTTTTGATAGGCTCGACCCATTGTGATCTTCCGTAGACTGCTTAAAAGGGGAAAATTCTACCGCGTAGCGGCGAGAGTTTAAACCGTGAGTGTCGAATTGTAGTTTCAAGTTGTTAACTTTCGCTGATTTCGCTTGTGGCAGGCTAAAAGCATGGCCCAAAACTCAGAGAAATCATTAACGACAACATCAGGTTTATATGGATATCGCTCAGTACCTGGGAATATCTTATTTAACCAGGGTTGGTCCCATTGAGCACCATTGAAGAAGACGCTGGTGATCCCGGCAGACTTGGCGGCTATGACATCGGTCGTGCTGTCACCCACATACCAGATATCCAATCCAAGCTGACTTTGCAGGTTATCAGCGGCTTTTAAAATCTGATCAATATGTGGTTTACGCTGGACCGTATCGTCACCACAAATTTCGGTATCAAAAAGATGTGCCCAACCGCCATCAACAGTATTTAACTCATGCATAAAGAATTCACGGTCGCGATTGGTGATCACACCCACAACCAAACCTAGTTTACGTAATCCCGCGAGCATATCTGCCACTTTAGGTTCAAAAGGTAGGGCCGTGCCAAAATATTTACGGTAGTGATCAGTGAAGGCTTTGTGGGCGAGTTTTTTAGCTACCTCATTATCAGCAAAGAGGATCTCGAAAATGTCGGTTCTTGATATTTTACGGTCGAGTTTTATTTTGGGGTGCAGGCTTAAGTTCTCTCTAACGTAGTCTACCAGTCGCTGATCATCCGGTGATTTACAGGATGCGGAATCAACCAGATGTTCAAGTAACCCCATCTCACGGAGTTCTTTCAACATATCATCAACCGCGTGATACATGGCATCCAGGGTATCCACCAGAGTGGCGTGCCAGTCGAACAAAATGATTGAAGGGTAAGTTAATGAAGCGATGGCAGGATGCCAATCGGGTTCTTCTCGTTCGGGCAGAGGTTTGCGTGGGGGTAAGCGGACAGGGCGCTTCTCGATTATTGCCGGGTCAAAATTGCATCCGTGGCTGCTTAGGACCACATCAAGTAACTCATCAAAGTCATCCACCACGATTTCAGGATCATAATGATGTTTTGCCTCTTTGGAAAAATGCTGTTCAAACCAGTGGGGCGACCATAAAGCGCCGTTGTAAAAGACCCGGGTTACACCGGCTTTGGTCGCCGTCATCATATCGGTGACGCTGTCACCTACATACCAAAGGTGCTGATCGGTCAATTCATCAACCGCTTTACTGGCCTGAACCATAGAATCAGGGGCGGGTTTATAGCGTAGCATCTCATCACCACATAACGTGACATCAAACAGGTCCTGCCAGCGTCCCCCCTCGACTGATGCCAGTTCGGGTCCCAGAAATTCGCGGCTACGGTTCGTCACCACACCAATCTTGATACCCAGTTGTTTAATGTAGGTAAGGTATTCGAACATACCCGCCTGGAACGGTTTTACGCTGCCGTAGTGATTACGGTAACACTCGTTATAGGCTTTATGAGCTATGGCGTTGGCTTCATCATTGTCACCAAACAACACTTCAAACACATCAGTGCGTGAGATACGTTGTTCAGCGAGTACTCTGGGGTGGAGATGGCGATAAATTCGGATGTAACGAATCAACTTCTCGTCGTCTTCCGTTTTAGCCTCTTCTTCAGGAAGGATATGACGAACCAGATCCAGTTCATCAAGCTGAGCCAGCATCTCTTCTATTGCGGCATACATGGCGCCGTGGGTGTCGACGAGTGTGCCGTGCCAATCAAACAGCATCACCTTGGGGCAGGGGAGTACTAAACCATCCATAACAGATCTCCGCATCCAGCAAACCGTGGGCTATAGAGATCAGTATAGTCAGGATAATACTTAGAAATAAAAAAAGCCCTGCTGAGCAGCAGGGCTTAGTTGGAATGATGAGGTTTAAACCCCGGAGAGCAGTTTCTCCAGTTTTACCTGATCGGCAGCAAAGCTACGGATACCTTGAGCCAGCTTCTCAGTTGCCATTTCATCTTCATTCATCATCCAGCGGAACTCAGATTCAGTCAGAGACAAGCGGCCCTGTTCAGAAGCAGCTGAGGTTGCTGACAGTTTGGTCGGTAGCTCTTCAGCGCAATCTTCTAGTTCCTGCATCAGTGCTGGTGCGATGGTCAGGCGGTCACAACCTGCCAGTTCCTGAATCTCACTGATATTACGGAAGCTGGCACCCATAACGATGGTGTTGTAATCGTTAGCTTTGTAGTAGTTGTAGATGCTGGAAACAGACTGAACGCCTGGGTCATTGGCGCCAGAGAAATCACCTTCCTGATTGGCCTTATACCAATCCAGAATTCGGCCAACGAATGGCGAGATCAGGTAAACACCTGCATCTGCACAGGCAGCGGCTTGAGCAAAGCTGAACAGCAACGTCAGGTTACAGTTGATCCCTTCTTGTTCCAACTGGCGTGCAGCCTGGATACCTTCCCATGTGGAAGCAATTTTAATCAGAATGCGGTCTTTACCGATTCCAGCTTCCTCATACAGACCAATCAGCTTACGTGCGCGTTCCAGTGTGGCTGCGGTATCAAAGGAGAGACGAGCATCTACCTCTGTAGAAATACGGCCCGGAACAATCTTCAGAATCTCTTTACCAATTTCAACGGCCAGTTTGTCCGTCATGTTATCGAGCACTTCCTGCTCTGAACCACCCTGTGATTTAGCCCACTCTTTTGCTGTAACCAATAGCGATGCGTACTGTGGCAGTTGAGCTGCTTTAAGTAACAGGGACGGGTTGGTTGTTGCGTCTACCGGTTTAAAGCGGGCAATTGCTTCAATGTCGCCGGTATCTGCTACAACTGTTGTGATCTCTTTAAGTTTTTCTAACTGACTCATCTTTACTTCCATTAATCCGATACGCGCTCTAGTGCCTCATAGAGTACATCAATTGAGGCGCCAGGTTTATGGGCATTTTCACTAATTAGTCTGCGGAACTGTTTGCCACCCCTTTGTGCATGGAACAAACCCAGCATATGCCTAAGGATATGGTTCAGTGGGGTGCCTTGCTGCAACTGCTGTTCAATGTAGGGAACCATCGCCAGTGCTGCGCCTTTGCGGCTGATTTTGGGCGTGTCCGCATCATAAAACTCCTGGTCTACATCGGCCAGCAGGTAGGGGTTGTGGTACGCCTCTCTGCCCAGCATTACACCATCAACATGTTGCAGATGTGTGTGACACTCAGCAATGGTTTTGATACCACCATTGATATGAACTTCCAGTTCCGGGAACTGTTGTTTGATCTGGTAAACCCACTCATATTTAAGAGGCGGGATATCGCGGTTTTCTTTAGGGCTCAGGCCCTGAAGAATCGCCTTGCGGGCATGAATGATAAACACCTGGCAACCCGATTCCGCAACAGTTTCGACAA